>CAXNNH010000001.1:0-46990 GCA_964203325.1 Burkholderiales bacterium
TGACCATGCGCAACCTTAGAAACCAGATGGTTCACGAATACGTTGAAGACCCCACCGTGCTCACCAGCGCTTTGCAAACCGGCCATGCTTTTGTGCCGGCACTCATTGCGGCCGCTGCCAACATGGTTGCCGAAATCGAGCGGCGGGGATGGGCGTGAAGCAACACAACTGCTGGCTTGGCGATGACGGCAGAACGAATCCATGACCGTGCCGCAGCCCCCCTTGGGAGTGGACCACACCCGCTTTAGCCCACAGACACATCAACTGGTGCGATCATCCGCACCTGACGCCTGAACAACCTCAGAACCCCTCGCTCACCCAATCCAACATGCGCCTGACCGAAGCCCAACGATATGCCATCACCGACGCCATCCACGACGTCGATCCAGACGCGCCTGTCTACCTCTTCGGCTCGCGCGCAAATACCAGCGCCAAGGGGGGCGATATCGACCTCCTGGTGCTTTCATCGCAGATCGACCTGATGGCGAAACTCGACATACTGTCCCGATTGCATCGGCAGCACGTAGGGCGGAAAAGCGATAGCGCCTTCCGCCGTATGCTCCGAGCGTTGGCGGAAGGCGCCGGCTTTTCCGCCCTACGTGCTGAGCTGAATCAACCACTTGTATGAATTTGCCGAACCCCATGATCAACCAGAACCACTCCGCCGCAGAGAACAAGCAATGAGCCGCCCCGCTGTAGTATTTGACCAAGTCTCCAAGGTTTACTCCCTCTCCCACCAGAAAACGGAGAATCTGAAGGACCGCCTCACGCGGATGCTCCGGGGTGGAAAAGCACCCGTCCAGACCCAAGCAGAAACAGAGGCCTTCTACGCGCTCAGGGACGTTTGCTTCGAGATTCAGCCCGGTGAGTCTGTGGGCATCATCGGCCCCAACGGCTCCGGGAAAAGTACCTCGCTTAAGATACTTGCCGGCGTGACAACACCCGGTTTGTGAGAATTTAATATGAACAAAATAGCCCTACAAGGCGATGGATTACAACGAGTAAGCGCGGTCCAGTCAGAATCGACTTTCTTGAATTTCCTCCCTTAACCATCAATCCTTCCTGTCTATGCCAAGCATCAAACTTTTTGAAAACCGGCAAGTGCGTTCCCAGTGGGATGCGACTCGTCAGGCATGGTATTTCAGCGTAATCGATGTCATAGGCGTGCTCACGGATAGTCCCAACCCGAGAAAGTATTGGAGCGTTCTCAAGACCCGGTTAAAAAAAGAAGGCAGTGAGTTGGCTACAAACTGTAGCCAACTGAAAATGCAGTCCACCGATGGAAAAAACTACCTAACCGACGTCGCCGACACAGAGCAACTGCTTCGCCTGATTCAATCGATTCCTTCCCCCAAGGCCGAGCCTTTCAAGCAATGGCTCGCACGAGTTGGCTATGAGCGAATCGAAGAAACCGAAAACCCTGAACTCGCTCTCGACAGGGCGATGGAGACCTACATAAAGAAGGGCTATGGCATGTATGCCTGCAACGGCATTTTGTTCAACCACGAAAGCCCGATTCGCGGCGAAACCTTTGTTACTCGTAAGATCACAAGAGCATTAGCCCGCATCAAGCTCAATCTGCAGACTGCCTGTACCTCGGCAACATGGACGCCAAACGCGACTGGGGCCACGCCAAGGACTACATCGAAATGCAGTGGCTGATGCTGCAACAGGAAAAGCCCGAAGACTTCGTCATCGCCACCGGCGTGCAGTACAGCGTGCGTGACTTCGTCAACGCCGCCGCCAAAGAACTCGGCATGAGCATTCGTTGGGAAGGCCAGGGCGTAGAAGAAAAAGATTGGTGTTTACGACATCAGGAAGAGTTGCTGGAAAACTGGGAGCGCCCAGCGACTGGAGCCTTTGGAGCGTATTCGAGGAGCAGATCAAGATGATTAAGGTATTAGTGGCACGCTACCTTGGCACCTATCGTGTCGAGTTGGTTTTTTCTGATGGAAAAGAAGGTGTTTTTGATGGTGCCATACTCTTACAACGCACTGGATCGTTAGTTGAAGCATTGCGAGATGAAAACTATTTCAAGCGCCTATACATAGAAGCGGGTGCGTTGTGCTGGCCAAATGGACTGGAACTCGCCCCGTTACGCTTGTACGAAAATTGCACGATGACTGAGCCAGCTTGAGCGACTTATGAACCCTAACTCCAAAACCCACATCGCCGGCCATCGCGGCCTGGTTGGCTCCGCCCTGATGCGCCGCCTTTCACTCCCCTCGCCCGCAAGCGGGAGAGGGGCTGGGGGAGAGGGGCCTTTCAGCAACCCCCTTACCCGCACCCACGCCGAACTCGACCTCATTAATCAAGCCGCCGTCGAGGCCTTTTTCGCCGAAGAAAAGCTGGACTACGTCTTCCTCGCAGCGGCCAAGGTTGGGCGGCATTCTCGCCAACAACGAATGCCCGGCCGAATTCATCCGCGACAACCTCGCCATCCAGACCAACATCATCCACACCGCCTACAAAAACAACGTCAAACAGCTGTTGTTCCTTGGTTTAAGCTGAATCTATCCCAAACTCTGCCCGCAGCCGATGAAAGAGGAATACCGCCTCACCGGCCCGCTTGAAGCCGAGACCGCACCGATACACCGAGCCCCATGATCAACCAAAACCACTCCGCCGCAGAGAACAAGCAATGAGCCGCCCCGCCGTAGTATTTGACCAAGTCTCCAAGGTCTATTCCCTCTCCCACCAGAAAACGGAGAACCTGAAGGACCGTCTCACGCGGATGCTCCGGGGTGGCAAGGCGCCAGTACAGACGCAAGCAGAAACAGAGGCCTTCTACGCGCTCAAAGACGTTTCCTTCGAGATTCAGCCCGGCGAGTCCGTGGGCATCATCGGCCCCAACGGCTCCGGGAAAAGTACCTCGCTCAAGATACTCGCAGGCGTCACCAAACCCAGTTCAGGCAGATTCGAACTCAATGGCAGACTGGGTGCACTGATCGAAGTAGGCGCCGGCTTCCACCCGGAATTAACTGGACGTGAAAACGTTTATATGAACGGCTCCATTCTCGGCATGAGCAAGAAGGAGATCGACCTGAAATTCGATTCCATCGTGGATTTCTCCGAGATTGAGCAATTCATCGATACGCCGGTCAAGCACTACTCATCCGGGATGTATGTGAGACTCGGATTTGCTGTAGCCATACATAACGAGCCCGAAGTCATGTTGGTGGATGAGGTGTTGGCGGTTGGTGACCTGGGCTTTCAGAAGAAATGCTTTGCACGAATGGAGGCGCTCAAGAACGAGGGCCGTACATTCATACTCGTATCGCATTCCATGGGGCAGATACAGGAAATGTGCAAACGGGCAATCATGCTGAAAAAAGGTAAGGTTGTTGCAGACGATGAAGCTGTCGTGGTATCCGGACGATACATTGAGTTAATGAATGAAAAGAAAACGGTAGTTGTAAATCCGGAACAGCAAGAATCAATTATAAGAATTACCGGTCTTGAGATTATGGATGAAAGTGGTAATCGTCTATCTCAGATGGCTCTAGGAGACGATATTATAGTTCGCATCGAATATGAGGCAGTAGAGGCTATTGAAAACATGGTTGTGGTTTTAAACGTGAAGCGCCCGGGAGTGAAAGTATACGAAGTTCATTCCGATATTCAAAAGATTAAATTCTCGGCACACGTGGGAAAGAGTGAAATTCACTGCCGATTGCCAAAACTACATTTAATGCCTAATACGTACGGACTTGATGTGCTGATTTGGAATTCGACCGTAACAAGCATGCTTGCAAGAAAGATAGATTACGAGTCATTCGTAGTAATGCCGCCTAATGATCCATTTATTCTTGGTTGTAGGCTTTATATGGAACCGACAGAAAGGCCGCCAATCTATGGGCATACGCGCTGGGAACAGAAATAGTGCTCTGTTTGAACACGGGTAAGCTGAAATCATATGAGTTTCGGATTCGTCAGGAATAAATGTTCATGTTCAAGAATAACCCATGCGTCAAATTCAATATTTTTACCAATGTTGCTAAACTCTCGTGAATACCGTCAAGCCTATATACGTAACTGAGCCTTACCTCCCTCCCTTGGAGGAGTTCATTCCCTACCTCGAAAAAATCTGGGATAGCAAAGTACTCACCAACAAGGGGCCATTTCATGAACAGCTTGAAAGGGAGTTATGTGAGTACCTCGGTGTAGAACATCTCGCTCTTTTCACCAACGGTACCATTGCTCTGGTAACCGCACTGCAGGCGCTTCGCATTACGGGCGAAGTCATCACTACACCCTTTTCCTTCGTAGCTACAGCACATTCGCTGCTATGGAACGGAATCAAACCGGTTTTTGTCGATATCGATCCTGATACGCTTAATCTGGACCCTCGCAAAATCGAGGCCGCCATTACTCCGCAAACCACAGCCATCTTGCCGGTACATTGCTATGGCAATCCCTGCGATGTAGATGCCATCCAGGCCATAGCCAACAATTACAATCTCAAGGTCATCTACGATGCAGCGCACGCTTTTGGTGTCCAATGCCACTGCGGAAGCGTACTGAAACATGGTGATTTATCGGTGCTGAGTTTTCACGCTACCAAGGTGTTCAACACGTTCGAAGGCGGTGCTATTGTTTGTCCAGACGCCAAGACCAAACAGCATATCGACAATCTCAAGAACTTTGGCTTTGTCAACGAAACTACTGTAGTGGCGCCGGGTATCAATGGCAAGATGAGCGAATTCGGTGCGGCCCTGGGGTTGCTGCAACTCAAACACATCGACCACGCGCTAACAAGGCGTGGTGAGATAGATCAAATCTATCGCGAAACTCTAAAAGATGTCCCCGGAATAACGTGTATTGGTCAGTCTGGACAGAGGGTTGCAAACTACGCATATTTTCCAATATTGATCGAATCTGAATATCCACTCGCTCGCGATGCCTTGTATCACAAGTTACAAGAAAACAACATATTCGGACGGCGGTACTTCTATCCCTTGATATCCGAATTCCCGATGTATCGAGGTTTGTTATCGGCAAATCAAGGAAATTTACCTACAGCAACTGCAATGGCAAAGAAGGTGTTGTGTTTGCCTATTTATCCCATGCTTTCAGATGGTGATATTATGAGGATTATTGGCATAATTCGAGATGCTGCTTAACTTAAGCTCGAATATGGAAACTAATGGCTGGCGAATTAGCGTCGCTATGCATTAATTATATAAAGTCTTTGCATTTAAAATGGCGATAGATCGAACTGGTGAGTATGTTTATGCAACGTATATTCGGTCCTACACACTACACTGAAGATGATTTGGCTGATGAGGGCTTTCGCAGCCTTGGCAGAAATGTCCGCATCGCGCGAAACTGCACCATTATTGGAGCAGAGAATATATCTATTGGCGATAACGTTCGAATCGATGGATATTGCACTTTGGTCGCCGCCGGTAATGGCTACATAAACCTAGGTTCATATATACACTTAGGGGGTTACTGCACCTTGCTTGCGGGTGAGGGAATAATCATGGAGGACTTCTCCGGACTGTCATGGGGGGTTCGCCTATTTTCACGCTCAGATGATTTCACCGGCCGGTATATGACAAACCCCACCGTTCCATCTAAATACACAGGCGCAACAGGAGGCGTGATCGTCATTAAGAGACATGCTATTGTGGGGGCCAATAGCGTCATCCTTCCCAAAGTCACTCTTGGTGAAGGCGTGGCGGTTGGTGCGCTGTCTCTTGTAACAAAGAGTCTTGACGACTGGGGCGTCTATTCGGGCCGTCCTGTAGTTCGCCTTAAGGAACGCAAGCGCAACATTCTTGAACTTGAAAAGGCACTCCTAGGCGAGTTGCATCTAGCTGGTGCGCCGAATCACCCCCGTTCTTAATAGCCAAAATGATGTGCTTATTAATTAGGTTCGTGGATAGCGGCATTAATTCTGATCGAAGGGGGCTCCAGTAATGAACAACCGATTTTTTCAGTGATTTCCCTAACGAATCGTTAGTTGTGTAGAAAGTGATTATCAGGTTATGTGTGTAATGAGTTACTAAATCTTTCTACTTATCAGAGGCAAGATGTGAACACTGTGATAAGAGGCTGAACGCAACAAAATTATATGGATACTAACGGAATGTTACAGCTGGAAAGAAAATCGAGCGACCAGAGGTCTTGGCTTCCCAAGCCCGTTCTCATTACTGACCAGAAGTGGCCACATGAAACTGTGCCGGTTGTAAGTGTCTGTTGCCTCACCTATAACCATGAAAGATTTATTCGAGAATGCCTTGACGGTTTTTTGATGCAAAAAACATCTTTTCCTGTCGAGATTCTGATTCATGATGATGCATCTGGCGACGGCACAGCAGAAATCATTCGTGAGTATGCGGTTCAATGCCCACATATTATCAAGCCAATTTTACAATTAACGAATCAGTATTCGAATGGAATAAAACCATTCGCGGCTTTTGTTATTCCAGTGGCAAGGGGCGGGTTCATCGCGCTTTGTGAGGGGGATGATTACTGGACGGACCCTTATAAACTAGAAAAACAGGTGCAATTTTTGGAGGAAAATACGGATTTTTCAATCTGCTTTCATAAAGTAAAAATATCGTCTAAATCGAAAATAATAGATGACTACATTACACGAAACGTTCCTGTGGTAACGGATATCATCGAACTTGCGAGGGGTAATTACATGCACACCCCGTCAGTTGTTTTTAGGAGACATTGGCTTACTTTGCCGGACTGGTTTTATAACTGTCCAATCGACGACTACCCATTGCATATGATTAATGCAGAATATGGCAAGATCTACAAACTAGATGACGTTATGTGTATATATAGGGTGCATGATACAAACACATGGGCAAATCAGCATCCTGATAACATGAGATTAAAAATCCTTGCCTACTTGGAAGCTATGATCGGTAATTTCCAGGATGTAGTGAATGATTTGCTAATACAGAGATATGAACAAATTGCTTTGGATTTGGCTCGGGAATATTATAACTCTGGTGATTTATCAAAGTCCAGCAAACTTCTGATTAAAGCAATGCAAATGGCACCTATATCCATAACAAAAAAATTCTTTGGTAGTAATGTGCCGGTAGTATCCCAAGGGCGTGCCGAAAAAACAAGGGCTAGAATTCTTAAAATTATTAAATCTATCTTGCCATCATCCTAGGTTGCAGCGGATGCATTTAGATAATGTGGTACACGTAATAATGCTCACGATCTCCTCGAGTCACTTAAAAATAATGGTGATAACTTATGTCTCCAAAAGTCTCAATCATTATATTGAACTGGAATAGCGTGGATGACACGCTTGCGTGCCTCAAGACGATTGACGCTATCGAGTATCCCGCGTTGCATGTCGTGGTTGTCGACAATGCATCCACCGATGTTTCGGCAGACCGAATCCGTGCGGAATTTCCTAAAATTCCCCTCCTGCAGAATGCTCGTAATCTTGGCTATGCAGAGGGTAACAACGTCGCGATTCGCCTTGCCTTGAAACAGGGGATGGATTACATACTTATCGTTAATCCCGATGTGCGTCTGCCGCCTGAATCCATAGCTGCGTATGTGCGCCTGATGGAGGCCGACTCGAGCATTTCAGCGCTCAACCCCATCCAGCTCACAGGCGATGGAATGGTGATGGACGAATTCTTCCGGCGGGAAATGTTTGACTACAACAATCAACCGACGCCACAGCTCCCGACGGAGGTTGAAACGCATTGGGACGTCCGAACCTTGTTCGGCGCCGCGCTTTTCATCAGTTGCAAGACCTTGGAGAAGGTGGGTCTGTTTGATCCACTGTTCTTCGCATACTGGGAGGAGGTAGATTTATGCCGGCGCATCAAACTTCACGGTGGCAGGCTCGTCGTAACTAGCGCAGCGCCGATTGTGCACCTGCGTTCCTACAAGGCCAAAGGTCGGGATCCCTTCAGGGCATTCTTAAGGCTGAAAGGCATGCAGCTATACTCGTTAAAAGACCCTAAAACACCACTAAGCCGCCAAGCTTGGACTACGCTGGTTGAACTGGTCCGCAACATCGTACGCCTACCAGCCAATGATTTCGGCTGGCGACGGTTAGATTACATTCGCACCCTGGCATGGGTGGTGATCCATCTGCCTGAAATATGGGGTCATCGCGAGATGGACCGAGTTGGCAAGGCCTATTTGTAGATTGTGTAGCTAACACATGGTTAAGCCACTCAACATCGTCATGTTTTGGTTTATGCGCGATTGGGGACAGTACGGTCGCGCCTATGAAAAAATTGCCGCTGAACTAGCCGCGCGCCCGGAGATTGGACGTGTGCTATGCGTTATGCCGCCAAGTGTGGTTCAGCCGAATGAATATGCTTGGCCGCTCAAGCTCGATCGTTCGTCAGGAAAACTATGGGCGCTGAGCCTCAGCACACGCGTTACCCCAACCACCGGCGCACCCTACCGATTACGAAAGTGGGCTAATGCAAGGCTTCCAAGCCTGACCTTCTCCACCTTGCTGAGGATGCTTGGTTTCAAACAATCAAATACTTTGCTGTGGTTGTATCCACCACATCCTTATATTTCGCAGATACAGCAGCAGGTGCCCCACTTCGGTCAACTGATCCAGATTGTGGACAACAACATGCACCTCGGGACCGCGTCCGAGCAATATCGGCAGGATGCAAGGCGTCAGTATGAATCGCTCGTTTCCACGGCGGACTGCGTGATCGTTTCATCGCAGGCCAACAATGACTTTTTCTCGTCGATGAACGGGAAAACGTTTGTGTTCGAGAACGCGGTGGACGAAATCTTCCTGCGTCCCTCAACAGAGTTACCGTCTAAGTCTGGCGCCAAGAGACCCCGCCTGGGTTATGTGGGTTGGCTCAGCGATCGGACCGACGTCGTGCTACTGGAGCGATTGGCCGAAGAAAGGCCACTTTACGACATCATTTTGGCCGGCCCTGCCGAAGGCGCGGACATTTCCAGACTCGTCGAACTCCCCAATGTAACTTGGTTGGGTAAAGTACCCTACGAAGACGTTCCCGATCTGCTTTGCACTTTTGATATCTGCTTGATACCCCATCTGGATACACCCTACAGCCGTAGCATGAGCCCCCTCAAGCTCTTCCAGTACCTGGGTTCCGGCAGGCCGATTGTCACTACACCGGTGGCGGGCGTTGACCGCTGGCAGGAACATATACGTATAGCCAACAATCATGAGACCTTCATTCGCATGGTGGATGCCGCGCTGGTAGAGGAAACCCCCGAGAAATCAGAAGCAAGGATCGCGGCAGCCAAGCGGGAGACCTGGCCAATACGTATCGACCAGATGTTGCAAGCCGTCCGCAGCGCCTTTCCATGACCCGGGCTTCTATCCAATGCCGCCAATCGCCGCGATGGGGAGTGCATGGCATCTTTTTCTGCTTTCTCTTTCTAACGCAGCTTTCAAGCGCAGGTGCCAATGCAGCACTTCCTCCCGATACTGTTGCCCAGCAATGGCGAGTCTTGGAATTGGTGTTGCACGCTGAACGCGAACATCCACAACCCGCTGGGCTGGAACTGACTGTCTACTTTCATGCTCCAGACGGCAATCACTTTGCTGTACCAGCGTTCTGGGATGGGGAGAAGACTTGGAAAGTGCGTTTCACACCGACCCAGGCAGGTGAATGGAAATACGATTCTTCTGCTCCACAATCGCTTGATAATGGCTTGGACGCGCAGCATGGCAACTTCACGGCGCTTCCATCTGAGGGCGCCAATCCATTCCATCTCCATGGCGGTTTTCTAACAGTCAGTCCAAACGGACGTCACCTGACTTATTCAGATGGAACACCATTCTTCTGGCTGGGCGACACTTGGTGGTACTGCCCCTCCAAGCTATGCCCGATTGACAGTTCGTCTGCGCCTGAAGACACCTCGATGTTCAGAACATTGGTTGATACTCGATCGCGGCAGGGATACACCGTTGCGCAGATGTTGTTCGTAGGACCGAGGGATTCTCAGATCAATCTGCACAGACCCGGGCAATGGGCGGAAGAAGATATGGAATTCTGGAGGAAGGCTGACGAGTACCTGCGCTATGCTGCTGACAATGGCATTCTTGTTGCTTTGGGAATTGGCTGGCACCGCTCCATCGATGCAGTGCCATTTGAAGAACTCAAGCTGCTTTGGCGTAATGTTGTGGCGCGGTTTGGCTCCTACCCAGTCACTTGGTTGATTGTCGGTGAATACAATTTGGACAATCATGCGAGCCGAGTAAGTAAAGTGCTTGCCCTGGGCAAATACATCAAGGAGATTGATCCTTACAAGAGGGCTATGTCGGTTCATCCCTGGTATGCCGGCGGTGAGAAGCGGCAGGCCTGGAACGCGTCCTGGCTCGATTTCGTGATGCTGCAAGGTGCGCATGGTGGTTTTCCCGCTGCGAGTATCTACAAAGATGCTTATGATTGGCAGCCAACTCGTCCATTCCTTGAAGACGAGGCCAACTACGAGGGCATTCGCAATGCGACCGCAGAAGTCGTTCGCACGACGGCTTACCGTGCCATTCAGCTAGGTTCATTCGGCTACACCTACGGGTCGCATGGACTCTGGCATCCCATCCATTCCCCAGATAAACTTATCAGCAGCGTCGAGCAGTGGGGAAAGCCGTTGCTCTGGTGGGAAGCGCTTCAACGGGATGGCGGGCGGCAGATGGGGTATCTGCGGAAATTTTATCAGTCGCTGCCCTGGTGGCGGCTAGAGCCGCGGCCGGAGGCTCTGGATACAGGCGCGCAGGTAGTGGATGAAAAGAGGCCAGGCGTCACCGCGAAAGCGGACGGCGATAGTTTTTTCGTGCTCCATTTCCCGCCAGGAGTACCTGCCAATGCAGCCATCTGGCTAAACGGGTTGGCGGTCGGCGAGCATTACGTGGCGAGATGGTTCAACCCGCGCACAGGCGAATTCCTCAAGGAAGGTGAACTGCGCGTCGAAACTCCGCGAGTGCTACTACCCGATAGGCCCGACAAGGCTGATTGGCTATTGCAGGTGGGCAAGACATCCATGGCACCGTGAGTATGAAACTAGCGAAACGAATCAAGAAAAAGCTGCGCCTGCTGTCGCGGCACATCAACCCGTTGCGCCTTACCCAGCCGAAGGTGCTAGTGCTGGGAATCTATCTCGCTGATCGGAAAAACCTGGTCTGCCACATTGTCCAGGAACTCGGCGAGAGCATGCGCTGCCGCGTAACCCAGCGCTGGGCCGCGCTCAACGGTGAGGCGCCGGCTGCCCATGTCGGCCAGGTCACCTGCATGACGTTAAGCCAGCGGGTGCCTAAATTCGCTCTGCTCAATCGCCTGATGGAAGGAGTGGACATCGCCGCCTACGATTTTATTCTGTTATGCGATGACGACATCCTGCTGCCTGAATCATTTCTTGATGGGTTGTTGCAGCGCCAGATCAAATATGATTTTGCTTTGGCACAGCCTGCGCGGACGCAAGACAGTTATATCGATCACCCGATAGTAGGCCGGGTGGAAGGCCTTGACGCACGAAGAACACGTTTTGTGGAAATCGGTCCGGTGGTCTCCATTCGCCGCGATGCGGCCGTGCACTTGCTGCCACTGGATGAAGATAGCGGAATGGGCTGGGGTGTGGATTTCATCTGGCCTGTACTCATGGAACAGGCGAAATTGAAAATGGGCATAATCGACGCCACCCCTATAGCACACAAGTTACGCCCGCCAGTGCAAACATATAACTATTCAGATGCGGTCAACCAGATGCATGCGTATCTTGCCGATAAACCCCATCTGCAACCGGAAGATGCCATGGTAGTTATTAAAAATCACGTAATACCGGAATGCCATGACTAACGCTCTTAATATTTCTGTAGTAATTTGTACTTATAACCGCGCCAAGATTCTTGCCGATACTTTAGTAAGTTTTTCTAAGATGTCTTTTTCAGATCTTGGTGCTTTTGAATTGGTTATTGTAGATAATAATTCAAACGACGAGACTGCGGAAATCACCAAGTCTTTCTGCTTGGATCAGCCGTATGCGCGTTACCTATATGAAGAAAAACCTGGTCTGAGCCATGCCCGTAACAAGGGAATTCTCGAATCGAGCGGAAATGTTATAGTTTTTATTGACGATGATGTCTATCTGGACCAGAACTGGCTGCACGCAGTAGAGCGCGTTTTTGCCAATCATCCAGATGCTGCCGCCTTCGGTGGCAAATCCATTCCCCAATTCGAGAATGGGCGACCTGAATGGCTCAAGGAATGGATGGCCGGAATGTATGGTGATACGGGATTCGGCGATGATCCCCGCTGGGTCGAATTCCCTAAAATTCCTTTTGGCTTGAATATGGGATTCCGACGTTGGGTATTCGACCAGATCGGTTTATTTAATCCCAAGCTGGGTCGTGTCAAAGGCTCGCTACTCTCTAATGAGGAAGTGGATATATTTTGGCGTATCGCACAAGCCGGCCTGAAGGTCTATTACGCCCCTGAGGCGTTGCTTTACCACCGCATACCGGCAAGCCGTAGTGATCCAAAATGGATCATCGAGCGCTATTACTGGCAGGGCATCTCAACGGTTGTATTCGATCAGATCATTCATCCGCAAAGTAAACTGGCGTTGCTAAGGGGTGCCATGAAATGCGCGTGGCAGGCGTTTCAAGGTTTCCGTGGAGGCCACGTGTCGCCACGCCAGGCATATTGGCACTATCTTGGCCTCTCGGTGGAATACAAATGCTTGAGATGGTACGACTTGGGTGTAGCGAGACAGAAGCTGCGCGAGGCTATTAGTTGATTTTCTGCAAGCTGTGCAGGTTAATCTGCTGCTTTATGATGACGGTCAAGACTTATGTACTGCTTGCAGAAATATATTCCTTTTCCTCGATCGAGGCGCGGGGCAAAAGAGCCAATGTTGCCTACGAAAAACCATAAGAAGATAATGGCATGTCAACTAAGAGTCACCCCGTTCAAATACGTACAGCTGCAGATTTGCATAATGCCTTAACTGCAACCTTCTCCAATGCGAACGAGCGTTTTTTATTTGTACATCCTGGTGTCACGATCTCGCCCACTGACATTGCACTTCTAGAATCTGCTCTAGACTCACTGCCTCTTACCGTAGCCGTCATCGCACGTGTGTTCAAATACGATAGGCCTCATTACGTGCTTAATGGTTGCTATTGGAGAGGTGGGCAAGATCCGCTATGGCATAGTCAGGTGCTTGGCGAAAGTTCCACTTACATTGGCAGCCTCAATATCGAGCCTGCCTTTCACAGTGCACAGGGTGCAATGTTGATGTCCCGGGAGATAGCGACCCGGGTTGGATTTTACGATGTACGCTTCGCAACTCATTTGGCCGACCTCGATTGGCAGTGCCGGGCACACAGGCTAGGCGTCTCTTGTTTTGTTGTTCGCGATGCCCGAGCTATGGCCGACCCGGCGACTTATCCGACCCAGCTAGGCGAACGTTATGCCGTAGTCCGGGACAGCCTGTTGTTGGCGCGCAAACAAGGATCATTTTGGCCCTTAGAGGTTTGCCGTTTATTATTTTGGTGGGTCTTTGACGTTTGGCGCCCATTTGATTTTTCCCTTTCCGGTAAGTTGGGCGTTAACCCCTTGAGACCTCTCATCTGGGCCATCGCAAGCTATGTGCGGGGTCTGCGAATGCGTTTCTCCGATGCAGAGAGCAAGGCTACATTGGCAGCGGTGAGAGATTTTCTTCTAAATCGCTATGAGCGGAGGCGTTTCCGCTAAAGCCTGCCATGCTGTCTAGAAGACCTCGAATACTCTTCGTTTCGCCAATAGCGCCTTATCCAGTAGACAGCGGCGTGAAGATCCGCATACGCAACATGCTGGACAGCGTTGCGCAGGTGGGGGACGTCGATTTCGTCGGATATTCCATTGATCCGACTCCCGACAACCTCCCGTCCGATGAGCTGTTGTCTGATCTCGCCGCCCGTTGCCGTACAGTAAGAATCTGCCGGCACCCCTCTTGGCGCGGTGTTGGACGGAGGGAGCGACTGAAAATTCTCCAGCGGTATTTCATCTCGCCAACCCCGGTCATGTATGCGGATTTTCCTCGCGAACCCTTGCTGACAATGGTCGAGCCACTGGCACGTGAGGCCGACATGATCTGGGTGGAGCGGCTCTATGTGGCACACTGGCTGAGACATCACGGCTCGAAGACCATCGTCGATGTGGACGATCTGGATTCGGTCAAGCTGGCGCGGCAAATTGCATTGAGTCCATCTTCATTGTCGCCGCGGGGTGAGGAAGCACAGGTTAGTAAGCTCGCGCGTGAAGAAAGACATGCTGTTAGTCGATTCGCCCGGCTTGTTGTGTGTTCCGACCAGGATCGCGCTTTCTGGCCGTCGGTTGCTCAGGACCGTGTTTGGGTGGTGCCCAACGGTGCTGATGACCGTCTGTTTGATTTTCCGCGTAGACCCAAAGTTAAGAACCGGCTTGTCTTCGTGGGTGCAATGGGCTACCCACCCAACGTGGATGCAGTCAAATTTTTCTGTGCCGATATTCTGCCCAAAGTGGCACTACAGGTGCCTGACGTTACTTTGTGGATCGTGGGTAAGAGTCCCGCAGAGGATGTGCTAAAGCTTGACGATGGTGTCCGCGTGAGGGTGGCGGCCGATGTGCCTGATGTGGCACCCTATGTTCAAGAGGCCGCAATTTCGGTGGTGCCCCTTAGGGTAGGAGGCGGAACTCGATTGAAGATCCTCGAATCGTTGGCCCTGGGTACACCCGTTGTATCGACTACTATCGGCGCTGAGGGTCTGGATCTTGCGGATGGCCGCGATCTGGTTATCGCGGATACAAGTGATGATTTCGCATGCGAAGTGATCGAACTCCTGCGACAGGAAGACAGATTCAGCAAGATGGCTGACTCAGGAATGCAAACGGTATTTGAACGTTATGCCTGGTCGAAAATTCGTAAAACCCTATCAGTTGACTTGCAGGACTGGTGTGAAAACAGGGGATTAGGTCTGTGAGTGTTAATTCATCAGGTGGTCCGCCCAATTCAACAAGGCCACGTGTCACGGTGCTTATTCCCGCTTATAACGCTGCCACACATTTACGAGATGCGATTGATAGCATTCTGAGGCAGTCATTCACTGATTTTGAATTGATCGTGGTGGACGATGCCTCCGTGGATGGAACTTCGGCAATTCTGGCCTCTTATAATGACCCACGTATTCGTGTGCATCGGTTTTCCAAAAATTCTGGTGTCTCTGCCGCGCGCAATATGGGTATTTCCCTTGCTCTTGGCGAGTATATTGCACTATTGGACGCAGACGACATTGCTTATCCGAAACGATTAGAATTGCAGGTCGCCTATCTGGATCAGCATCCGGATGTGGCTGTGGTGGGAAGCCTCGTGGATTATATTGATGAGAAGGGGCACGGTTTATATCGATCTTCTCCCAATCATCCTCAAACCATGGAGGAAGTTGCAAATGCGTTGGCTTGGGGTTGTTGCATTATTAACTCCGCTGTGACAATGCGCCGCGATGTAGTGTTGAAAAAGGGTGGGTACAACGGCAGTGATGTAGCAGAAGACTATGATTTGTGGTTAAAGATTTCAGATGATTACCAGTTGGTTAATTTTCCGGAGTATTTATCTGCTTATCGAACTCATGGCCAGCAGGCGTCATTCAGAAAAATAAGAAAAATGCGGCGTGTTACTGATATAACAAAAATTAATGCATTCAATCGCAAAAAGACACTAGGGTTACTGCCAATAGATGCGCAAGCTCCCTTGCCTGATTACTGGGCACGTCTGCGTGGTGTCAGTTATACATTGGGTGGAGATTATTTGGGCTGGGCAAAGGAATATTCTTCGCTGCACCGCCATGATTTATCATTGCGCCTGTCATTGCTTACGATAGTCAATGCCCCGTTTTGCTTGGAGGCGTATCGGTCCGCATTGGTTGAGTTGAGCTATGTCGTCCTGTCACGGCGGAATAGGAGTATTTTGGCTTGGCAATGGAGTAAGTTCGTCAATCGCAAGCCAAGGGAATGATCTCATCTTATGTTTTTTCGCGCTGATGTCGCTGTTTTTGACGTATGAATAATATTCGATCTTTTACGCAATAATCAACATGCCTAGAGTCAGTGTCGTTTTGCCGGTATTTAATGCTGGTGTCTATCTTCGCGAAGCAGTGGATAGCATGCTTATGCAGTCATATGATGATTTTGAGATTGTTGTAATAGATGATGGTTCGTCTGACGATTCATTTCTAATACTCAATGGCTTCTCAAGTCCCAAGATGCGAGTGCTTCAAAATGATAAAAATCGCGGACTTATATACACGCTTAATCGGGGAATTGCCGAAGCGCGAGGTGAGCTTGTAGCACGGATGGATGCGGATGATATATCCAATCCTGATCGTCTTGAAAAGCAAGTGGCTTTTCTGGATGCCAATCCTGATGTTGCAATGGTTGGGTCCCTGGCGGAAGAGATTGATAGTAATGGGGTGTCTTTGGGTATTGTTTCCTATCCACTTGAATATGAGGAAATTCAGCAAACCCTGATCAAACGAAGCTGCTTTTGCCATCCATCAGTTATGTTTCGAAAGAATGATGTTCTGACGGTTGGCGGTTACCGCGACAAATTTCGCCATGCTGAAGACTATGATCTCTGGCTTCGATTGTCGGAATCCCATAGACTCGCAAATATTGGTGAGCTGCTAATAAAGTATCGTATTCATGCTAATCAGGTCTGTTTTAAGAGTCAGTCATCTCAGTTTCAAGCGGGGCAACTCGCAATAGCAGAGGCACTGGAACGGCGAGGAATACCGCCGGGCGAGAGGCATAAATATTTTCATTCCTTGTTTGGCCGTGCCAGCGCGTCGCCAGGCACAATAGGGCGAAATTACATTAACTTTGCCCATACATTTAATATGATGGGGGATATACGTAAGGCATGGAGGTCTGCGGCTTTGAGCGTGTTGCATAGCCCAGTATCCGTTGATGCTTGGCGAGCATTTTTGTCTTACACCCTGCTTGGCCTCTTGGGAAAGAAAAACGTTAATATTATCAAATGGTATTTTGAGCGTACAAAGCAGATGTTCATGCGAAATTAATAACTATGATATTGCTTTGAATAGGTGTTGCTATGCCTTGGCGGGGCAATTTAAATTATTTAATTTAGTTCTGTATTATTATATCGCGGAAGAAAAAATGGCTATTTATTTTCTCACGCCCGACTACGCTTTTCCCTCGGGTGGGGTGCGAATCATCTATCGTCATGTTGATATTCTCAATTCGCATGGCATTCAGGCTTATGTGCTGCATCGCAAGCCTGGGCACCGTGCATCATGGTTTGATAACCAAACATCCATTGCATATTTGGATAATACGGTTTCACGCCGGCTACATCTAAAACTGCAAAAGCGTCTGCATCCAGATCGTCCGCGAAAATGGTTTCTACTGGGTCAGACGAATAAATATCTTGGCGCGGAAGATATCCTGGTTTTGCCCGAGATATATGGGCCGCAGGAGATGCTGGATATGGCGCCTGGTGTGCCAAAAGTGATTCTTAATCAGGGTTGTTACCTTACTTTTCAGCAATACCCGATTGCGCAGGATATGTTGTTGACCCCCTATCGCCATCCCGATGTCATTGGGGTGCTGACGAATTCACAGGAGGGTTTGGACTATCTCAAGTATGTCTTTCCGGAGATCCAGGTTGGACGTTTTCATCCCTCTATCGATCCAGTGTTGTTTGGCTATAGGGCGGATAAAAAGCGAAAAATCGCTTTCACAACTCGCAAGAATGAATTGATCATGCGCCAGGTCGTTAACATATTGAAATTTCGCAATGCGCTGAGTGATTTTGAATTAGTGCCCTTTGCGGGTATCGGCCAGCAGGAGGTGGCGAAGATATTTCAGGATTCCGTTTTTTATCTAAGCTTCGCCACCTATGAAGGGTTTGGCCTTCCCCCCGCTGAGGCGATGGCATGTGGCTGTGTGGTGATCGGGTTCAACGGCGGTGGTGGCAAGGAGTTCTTCCAGCCGGAAATTTCTTACCCCATAGAGAATAGTGATGTGATCGGCTTCGCCGCTCAGGTTGAACAGTCAATACGTGAGTTTGAGGCAGACCCGTCGGAAATTATGGAGAAGGGGCGATTGGCTTCTGACTTCATTCGTGAACACTATTCACCCGAGCAGGAAATCGGTGATGTCGTGAATTACTGGCGTGGATTCGTTTCCGGTGAATCAATGCAATGAATTACACAATAGACATTGCCGAGCTTTTCGATTCGCCGGCTGATCACGTCGAGCCCCTTCTGAATGGGGCCGATTTTGTGCGTACAGTCTGGCAGGACAGGGCCTTGGGGGAGAGAATTCTCGACTCCTTCGGCGCCGATTCTGCCCAATGCTCCTTTACAAGACTCTCTTTGCTCGAGGATGCCGAGGTCAGGTTGTCATGCCAGGGGGCCTACACCGTGGAGAGTGCCTCTGCGGGCGGTTGGTTGCTTTTACCGGTATATCCTGGCCCGCCAGCTTACTGGTTGCCAGCGTCCCCCATGCTGCGCAGACTAGACAAGAGTGGTCATATTCTAGCCAAGGCTACCGCAGATATATGCGGCCTCAATGTTGCGAGTGAAGGGTTGGGGATATCGCTCAAAGGGCGCGCGGGGCAATTGCTTGACTTGGTTATTTGGCGGCTTCCAACTGGCGCCGAGAACTGGGTCGATTCCTTGCGGCAGTTCTCAGCCCTCGAGGTCCAGCGCTATTTCCTTTGGAGTTCGCACACGACGTATGCGCGGCCAGCAGACCTTTATCATCATCTAGTGCACGGCCATGTCTACGAAAACCATGAAGTCTGGCCCAAGTATTGGCGGGTTTGCTCGGAACTGGATGCTTATGCCTTATACGTGACCCTTTCCGGTTTGTTGCGGGCCACCGGCAAGCGGTTGTATGACTTGCTGAGAATTCAGGTGGTGTTTTCGGTCATCGCTCGACAAGCCGCAGATGGCGGCTGGTATCACGGTGAATGGTCCAATGATATGGAATCGCATTACCGCTTGCATGCCGGTGGCATGCATTTGCTGGCGGCTTACTTTGAGGAATCACATGATCCGGTTGTGGGCTCTGCCTTGAAAAAGGCGGCTGCCTTTGCGGCTTCACGCACGGACCGGTTGAACTGCGGGATGTGGTATCTGCACGACTCTCTGGAAGAGAACACGGAAACCCTGAAGAAATATCCGTTCCGTTATGCGGTTAGTCGCGCTCTGGGCAAGTCGCCCAGCAACTTGTTGGTATTGAATACTCATCTGGATACCAACATTGCCATGGAGCGCTATCGCCAGGTTACGGGCGATGCACAACATGACGCATTAATTGCTTCGGCTAACGCGACGACCAAGTCGATTCTTGAACTGCGACCGGCAGAATGGCTGTACCGCCCTCTGTTTCGCGCCATCGGGTTGACTTTCTTGCCGGTCGAGAAGGCGAAGGCACTCTCCCTGCCGCTGCGTGTCATCAAGCGCATCGCCTGGAAATATCTGGTGCCCAAGCTTCCGCAGATCAAGGCGCGCTTTCCACGTCTGGTCATGCCCGGCGGTTTTATCGAGCGGGACCTGGTGCAATTTTCTTTCTCTGTGCGTTATCAACCGGTCAACTTGATGGATTTGATCCGCACCCGGCATTTATTCAACGAGGCAGCCCTTGATGACCTGCTGGAAGAAAGTTTTACTTTTACACAGCAAAGCGGCATCAAGGATCGCTGGAAGGAATTAAAGGGCAAGGAAGACGACTCACTGGGCTTCTGGGCTGAAGCGCTGTATCACCTTTGCCTGGTCAAATCAGATGCTCGTTACCTCGCTTGGCTAGCCGAGGCCATCATGGACCTGGAAGACAATGGTCTCGGCCTTTCGCCTTCTTTGCTGGGCGCCAATGCGGAAGCTATTACGCCTGCCATGCAACGGCCATGCCCTAGCCCAGCCAATTCCAGATTACGGCTGGTTAATCTTGGGCGCGGAGATTTGATTGAGTTGCTGGTGGTCAACCCGAGCAATCAGACCATCACCCTGGAATGGGAGGCGCCACCGGCTAACCCGATGGTGTGGCGAGGACCGGTTGCCGCGCTGCCGCAAAATTCCGAACGCGGCCTTGAAGTCCCGCCGCGCGGTTGGCTGCTTGGGGTCGGCGCTGACTCTGGCACATGTCAGTCATGAGCATGCCGATGGCACTTTGGTTAGGTGCTGGCTCTGAAGGAGCAGCTTCAGCCGCGAGCCTCCAGCTATCATTGTGCTGTTCGCGCCTGAAGGCGCTCCTACGTGACATCGCTAACGTATGCTGAAACCAGCCGACAATATTCAAATGACTCAACGCGCTCGCCTCATCGCCTTTCACTTGCCGCAGTTCCACCCAACGCCGGAAAACGATGCCTGGTGGGGCAAAGGTTTTACCGAGTGGACCAATGTCGCCAAGGCGAAGCCGTTGTTTCCTGGCCACTATCAACCCCACATTCCTGCGGACCTGGGGTTTTATGACTTGCGCCTGCCCGAGGCGCGACATGCTCAGGCTGAACTGGCAAAGGAATATGGTGTCAGCGGCTTTTGTTATTACCACTACTGGTTTGGTGATGGTCGACGCATTCTGGAGCGACCGGTCAACGAGGTACTCTCAAGCGGCGAGCCGGATTTTCCGTTCTGTTTGTGCTGGGCCAACCATTCCTGGAACAGCATTTGGCAAGGTACCAACGAGATGCTGATGGAGCAGCGCTATCCGGGTTGGGATGATCATGCCGCGCATTTCGATTGGCTGCTGCGCGCGTTCACAGATCCGCGCTACCTTACTGTGGACGGCAAACCAATCTTTGTTATCTACAAGCCGGATGACATCCCCGAAATACAAAAAGTGACCGACTATTGGCGTGAGCGTGCGCTCAAGGCAGGTTTACCCGGGTTGCATCTGATCGGCTTTTCTCATTACAACCAAAAATGGGATCCTCGAACACGTGGCCTCGATGCAAGCACCATGCAAGCCTTGCCCAATAGAAACGGGCGGATTCCACGTCGTCATCTCAGCACCAAGATTAAACTGGCGCTGCAAGGCAACAAGCACGAATTGACCTTATGGGATTACAAGGACGTCTTGCCCATACTGCTGCGCACCAATCAAGTCGATTGGACGGATTACCCTCTGGTATTGCCAAATTGGGACAACACGCCCCGGTCCGGCATGCGTGGTTTGGTATTTGAAAACGCCACGCCAGAATTGTTTCGTGGCCTACTGAACAAGGCCATTGAACGTGTCTCAACCCGGCCGGCGGACGAACGTATTGTCTTTCTGAAAGCATGGAACGAGTGGGCGGAGGGAAACTATGTGGAGCCGGACCAAAAATGGGGCCGGGCCTGGCTTGAAGTTATCAAACAGGAGTTGCAAGCATGAGTGAGACAGCGGCCGAAAAATCGAGCGAGATTCGCCCTCTGATCTCGGTGGTGATGCCCTGCTTCAACGCTGCCCCCTATCTGGCTGAGGCAGTCGGTTCCGCTTTGGGGCAAACCTATGGCAACGTCGAAGTCGTACTGGTGGATGATGGTTCTACCGATGGTTCTGCTGAGATTGCCGCACAACTAGCAACTGAACACCCCGAACGTGTTCGGTTACTCCACTCTCCTCACATGGGGCCTTACCCAGCGCGGAATAAGGCGCTTCGTATCATCCAGGGCGAGTTCGTTGCGTTTCTTGACGCCGATGACTGGTGGGATGCCAGCACGCTGGAAAAACTTCATGCGGCTTTGACCACCGCCAATGCCGATATCGCCTATTGCGGTTGGCAGAATGTGGGGGAGGGCTTGACTCTGGAACCCTATGTGCCTCACGAATATGAGAAGGCAGATCCGGTCGATGCGTTTCTCCGTTCCTGCCCCTGGCCAATTCATGCCGCACTGATAAAGCGTACCATCGTCGACCGCATCGGCGGTTTTTCCGAACGGCGCTTTTCTTCGATGGACTACGACTTCTGGCTGCGTGCACTGGCGCAAACACGCAGCATCACGCGCGTGCCCGAGGTATTGGCGTTCTACCGCTGGCACGGCCAGGGTCAGCTATCAGCGGTGAAATGGCGGCAGGTGCTGGATGCGCTCGAAGCGCAGCAAGCCTTCATCGCCGCCAACCCGCGACTGGTGGCGCATCTACCGCTGGAAAAGTTGCGCGATTTGACGGAAGGGCAAGTGCTGCGTCAGGCTTATCGTGCCTTCTGGAAGCGTGATCTGCTGTCGGCGCAGAAGCTGTTCCGTCATGTGGCAACGCATGGCGGTTTTGCTCTCAGCGATCTGCGCCATATCCTGGCAGCACTGTTGCCGATGACGATTTATCGCGGCCTTGTCCATCTGACCGAGCGGAGCCGCCAATGAGCCAGGCCACCCGGATTCCTGTGTTGATGTACCACCGTGTCGGCGCCTCCAGTAATGCCTGGGAGGCACGTTACGCGATTTCCCCCGAGGGTTTCGCCGCCCACATGCAAACCCTCGCCAGATCGGGCTATCGCGCGGTCGATATCGATGCTCTGGTGGACTGGCTGGAGGGTGGCGCTGCATTGCCTGAGGGGGCGTTCCTGCTCACCTTCGATGACGGTTTCCGCGGCGTTCGAGAGCATGCCCTGCCGGTGCTGGAAAAGCTGGGCTGGCCGTTCACCGTCTTTCTGGTCAGTGACCTGATCGGTGGTGAGGATGTCTGGACGCGTAGCAGCAATCCCTCCGGGGCTACCTTCCCGCTGCTGGATGCTGGCGAGATCCGGGACATGCAGCGACGCGGCTGTAGTTTCCATTCGCATACTCGCAGTCACGCCAGTTTGCCGAAGCTCGATGATGTGGCGCTGGCCGATCAATTGCGGGGGTCGCGCTCGGCTCTGGCCGAACTGCTCGACCATGACGTGCGTTATATCGCTTATCCTTTTGGCCATCTGGATGAACGGGTGGAGGCCGCCACCCGTGCCGCCGGCTATCGTGCAGCCTTCGCCACGCAGCCTGGTTTCAACCGTCGCGACGTGAACCGGTTCCGGATTCGCCGCATCGACGTGTTCGGCACCGATACCCCAGCCATGCTTGCACGCAAGATTCACCTCGGCAGCAACGACGGCAGTCTGGGCCATGCCTTGCGCTATTACCTGGCGCGCCTGAGCAGCCGGCTGCCCGGAGTCGGACGATGAGCTTCGCCTACAGTGTTGCCCTGTGCACCCATAACCATGCCGACCGCCTTGTGCGCACACTCGCAGACCTGCCCGGCATCCGGCAGCCCCGCGCCGCATGGGAATTGCTGATCATCGATAACGCTAGCCGCGACGCTACCCCCGAAATCCTTGCCAACCACGCGTGGCCGGTGGAATGGACGGTGCGCGTGGTGCGCGAGGAAAAGCTTGGCCTCTCCAACGCGCGCAACCGCGCCATCCGGGAAGCACGCGGTGAGTATGTCATCTTCATCGACGACGACGAGACCGCCGACGCCGACTGGCTGTGTGCGTTCGAACGCCTGATTGAGGCACAAGCCCCTGATGCCTTCGGTGGCCGTATTGAGGTGCTGTTCGAGGACCAGCGTCCGTCTTGGCTGCGCGACGAGTTGCTCGGCTTTCTCGGCCAGCTTAACCGCCACGAGATGATCGCGCCCCTGACTGAGCCAGGCACCTCCTTCTATGGTGGTAACTTCGGATTCCGTACAAGCGTTTGCGAACGCGTCGGCGCCTTCGATACCGACCTCGGCCGGAAGGGCACGGACAATACGGGTGGGGAGGAAGTGGACTTTTATCGTCGACTGCTTGGCGCCGGCATGCGCGTGTGGTGGACGCCGGATGCAGTGATTCATCACCGCATCCAGGCGGTGAAGCTTGACCGCCGCTACTTTATTGACCTGCATTACCGACAGGGTCGCATGGAAGCCATCCGCAAACGCGGTAACGCTTCCCGGCTGCCGCCGCCTTACCTGGTCGGCCAGTTCGCCCGCGCGCTCCAATCCGTATGGAATGAATATCGCATCGGTGGTCGTGACGCCACGTTGCGCAAGGAAATGAACGTGGCCTATTTCGTCGGCTACATCAACGGCTGGCTGTTTGGCCCGGCGCCGGATACTTCTGCATCGTGATCCGCCTCGCGTTCCGACTCGACGATCCCTCAGCCACCAGCAATCGGGAGATTGAGGCGCGCATCCTGGAATCCCTTGCGCGCCACGGCCTGCGCGCCACTTTCGCGGTGATTCCGTTTCGCGGTGAGGAGGCGACACCTCTGCCTTTGACCAGGGAACGGGCGCGGCCGCTGCGCGAAGCTGTTGAACAAGGCGTGCTGGATGTCGCCCTGCATGGCCATTCCCACCACGATAATAATCCTGGCGGCCAACCCAGCGAGTTCGCCGGCTTGCCGGCATCCCGCCAACGCGAGCTGATCTCGTCTGGAAAGGACTTGCTGGAGGCGATCTTCGAACGCCCCATCCGTGGTTTCGTTCCACCCTACAACAGCTTCGATGCTGCGACCCTGGCCGTGCTTGAGCAAGCCGGACTCAGCCATCTGTCCTCGAATATGCGCTATGCGCCGATGCGTCATACTTCTCTGCGTCTGCTACCGCTTACCTGCCACCTCCCAGAGCTGAAGGCTGCGATCGCTGAGGCGCGCCGTTTCTCTCGTTTGCAGCCGCTGGTCGTCGTGGTCATGCACCACTACGATTTCCCCGGAGGCGAGGCGCCGGTATTCTCTGATTTCGCAGAGTTCGACGCGCTGTTGGCCTGGATCGCCGAGCAGAAAGATGTCCAGATCAGGACACTGTCACAACTGGCTGAAGAACTTACTTCCACCGCTAGCCAGCGCGTATTTCAGCATAATCGCCTGCGGGATCACCTTCCCTGGCGTTATCGTCACTGGCTGCCCAGCCTTTGCGCGGCCTCCCGGCCGTTGTGGTGGCCTGGATGAAGGCCGCGTCTGGAAGCTCGCCAACATGCCATATTCAACCTTGGAGGATCGCTTTATGAACAAAGAAGAACTGCTTGCCGAAGTCGCTAAACATGAATGGATGCACACCATCGACCTCGGCCAGGGTGTGGTTACTCCCGGCCGTTGGCCTGTCAACCAGAACACCCTAAGCGCTTACGACCGAATTGATTTCAAGGGCAAGAAGGTTCTAGACCTGGGTTCCTGCAATGGCCTCTGGTCTTTTGAAGCCGAACGTCGTGGCGCTGCCGAGGTGTATTCCGTCGATTACCTGACCCATGTCGGCTATTGGTGCACCCCGGCCTACAAGCTTGCCCATGAGGCGCTCGGCTCGAAGGCCAAATACTTTCCGGACATGAATGTCTATGACGTGGAGCAGCTCGGCATCAACGACTTCGACGTGGTGATCTTCAGCGGCATTTACTACCACCTCAAGCACCCCCTGATGGCGTTGACGATTCTTCGCCGGGTGATGAAGGAGGGGGGGCACATTATCATCGAGGGGCCGATCTTTCCGGATGTCGAGCAGAGTTATTCCAGCTTTCACTATCGTGATCTTCTGTTCGGCGACAAGAGCAACTGGTGTGTGCCGAGCTTGCGCTGTTTGCGGGAGTGGGTCGAATGCTCCTTTTTCGAGATCGAGACGGAGTCTTTCAACCAGGAACTTCCCTCCGGCGGTAAGCAGAAACTCAAGTCAATGATTCGCGCCGGCCTGGGTAAGCAGTCCTCCGACATCCTGCGTACCGTAATGCTGGCGCGGGCGGTGGTCCGCAAGGATCCACTCTATTCCACCATCGATCCCGATCTGGCCGCCTTCTTCCGCTGAGCCGCCGAACGCCAGCATGCGTCTGACTATCCTGATCTGCACCCACGACCGCGTCGAGTTGCTGGGCAAGACGCTGGCCTCGCTGAATGCCGCCGAGCGGCCGGTCGGCTGGGAGGTGGACATTCTGGTGATTGCCAATGCCTGCGAGGACGGTACCCATTCCTTCCTCGGCGCCTATCCGGATGGATTGCCGGGCGCGCTCCCCCTCCACTGGTTAGCAGAGCCGACGCCGGGCAAGTCGCACGCGCTGAATCTGGCGATGGGCGTGGTCGAGTCCGATCTGGTTGCTTTCGTCGATGACGATCACCGCGTTGACCCCACCTATCTTGACGCTGTCTGCCGGGCCGCCGACCAGTACCCGGAAACCGACCTGTTTTGCGGCCGCATCTTGCCCGATTGGGATGGCAGCGAGCCCGCGTGGGTGCACGACAACGGCCCGTACCGGATCTATCCGTTGCCGGTGCCGCGCTTCGACCTCGGCGGCGCCGGTCGCCCGATCGATGCCGATATCGCCATTCCCGGCGGCGGCAACTTGTTCCTGCGCACACCCTGGCTGCGCCGGGTCGGCTCCTTCGTGGTCGAACTTGGCCCGGTTGGCCACAACCTTGGTGGTGCCGAAGATATTGAATGGGTGCTGCGCGCCCTCGGGCTGGGCGCGCGCCTGCGCTATGTCCCGGAGGTCATGCAACATCACTTTGTCGATACCGAGCGCCTGTGCATGCGTTACCTTCTCGCCAAGGCCTATGAGAGATCGGCCTCCACCGTGCGCGTGCATACTTCCGCTGCCGAGGGCGTTCCGCTGTATATGTATCGCAAGCTGTTCGGCTATCTCTTTTCTGCCTTGACCGCCTGGTCGACCAATCGCCGCCGCTTCTTTCTGGTTCGACTGGCGGCCAGCCTGGGAGAGATCAAGGGTCATCGGCAGGCGCGTGGCGACCGCTTGAGGAACACGCGATGAATCCGCTTGAAAAACTGCTCAAGCTGCGCGACCCGGAAATCCGCGCCAAGAATCTGCGTGCCCTGCGCTACGCCGCTCGCGGTCTCGCCTGGGACATCCTGCGTCCGGCGCAACCCGATCCGGTCTTTCTGGTCGGCTGCTCGCGCTCCGGAACCACGGTCACTTACGAAACGCTGGCGGCGGCGCCACAACTGCTCAAGTTTGGCTATGAACTCCCGGATTTCTGGGACAGCCTATGGGGACCGCTCAATAACGGCTGGGAGTCCGAAGCCGCCGGCGCTGAACAGGCCATGCCGGAACATCGCGATGCCGCCCTGCGCTTTTTCTATCAGCGTTTGGGCGCCGGGCGCGTGCTCGACAAAACCTGTATCAACACGCTGCGCCTGCCTTACCTGTACAAGCTGTTTCCTGAGGCTCGCTTCGTCTTCATCCAGCGTGATGGTCGCGACAACATCAGTTCGATGATCGACGGCTGGCGCCACGGCCGCACTGATGGCGGTTTCGGTCTGGAGAATTTTTTCGGCCCGTTCCCGGAACCGGTGGCGATCAATGGCGGTGAATTCGACGAATGGCATTTCTTCCTGCCGCCAGGCTGGCGCGAGTACAACCACGCCAGCCTGGAGGAGGTGTGCGCATTCCAGTGGGTTTCCGCTAATCGCCTGGCGCTCGACGCCAAACGCCTGATTCCGGCAGCGCAATGGGTGCATCTGCGTTATGAGGATCTGTTCACCCGGCCGGTCGAGATGTTCGAGGCCGCATTCGCGCAGCTCGAACTGCCCTTCACGGAGGCGGTCCGCCAGCGTTGCGCCAACCTTCACAAGCGCCCCACCAGTATCGTCAAGGGTTCGCCGCAACGGCAGAAATGGCGGCAACACAATCCCGAGGCCATTGATCGCATCCTGCCGATGATCCGGCCCCTGATGGAACAGCTCGGCTATGACGCGGATGATTGACCGTGACCAGACGCCCCCACTGGTTAGCGTGGTCATACCTACCTACAACTCGGCGACCACCTTGCCGCGCACGCTTGCCAGCGTGCTAGCGCAAACCTGGACACGGTGCGAGATACTGGTAATCGACGATGGCAGCGCAGACACCACGCCAGCGCTGCTAGCCGGTTACGGCGAGCAGTTGCGCGCTATCCGCCAGGATAATGCCGGGCCGTCCGCCGCTCGTAACCGAGGCCTGCGCGAAGCGCGTGGCGACTATGTGGCGTTTCTCGATGCCGACGATCTTTGGCTGCCGGAAAAGCTGGAACGCCAGGTTGCTCTGCTGTCCGCGCACCCGGAGCTAGGCTTCTGCTCCACTGCCACGAGTGTGGTCGACCCGGAAGGATCCCCTCTGCGTGATTGGCCTTGCCGAAGCGGCGAGGAGCCTCTGCTGGAAACCCTGTTTATGCACAGCGCGGCGGTAAGCGGCTCCACCTCGGGCGTATTGGCGCGCCGCCAGCTGGTTCTGGACGCAGGCGGCTTCGACGAAAGCCTGCGCGGCTTCGAGGACCCCGATCTGTGGATCCGCCTCGCCGCGCGCACCGGCTATGCCTGCGTCCCGGAGCGGCTCACTCGCGTGGTGCGGATGCCCGGGAGCGTCAGCGGCAACTTGCCCACGATGTGCGCGGCAACCCTGGCTTCGTTCGAGAAAAACCGCGACCTGCTGCCACCGGACAAGCGTGGCGCATATTGGCGCGCTGCCTGCGCCGGTGCCCTGGCGGACTATGCCAAGGGAGTTTATCGCCAGGGGCGGAGCGGCCTGGCGCTGGTCTGGCTGCTGCGTGCCCTGTGGCTGTCGCCATGGCGGCGCGGGCGTCTTCTGCTCGGTTTGCTGTTCGCTGTGCTCACGGGGCGCGCGCTGTGATGAGCGATCAGGCCTTTCTCGTCCTGGCCATACAGGCCAGCAACATCGCCTCGCTGGTGGCGGCCCTGATTACCTTACTGTTACTGGGCAAGTCGTTGCGCGATTTCAGCCAGACCGGGCCGCCGTTGGGCCGCGAAGTGCTGCGCCATTACCGTGGCGCGCTGGCGCTCAGCCTGGCCAGACTGGGGCTGGCGGCGTTCCTGCTGGCCAACCTGCTTGCCTTGCCCGGCAGCTTTATCTATCTATCCAGTCTGGCCCTGTTCCAGCTACCCTTCCATCCGTTGGCTGCGGCTGCGGCCGCCCTGGCTTCGCTGGCCTTGCTGCTGCTGTTCCAGTTCTGTCGGGTGCTGCATGATTCGCCGGGCATCATCGTTGCCTCCTCGCATTACGCGATGCCTCGCTTCTATCCCCTCTGGGAGAAGCTGTCGCCTACTCTGCTTCAGCGCTGGTCGAACTGGGGTAGCGGCATCTATATCGGCTGGGTGTTGCTGGGAATCGCCGCGCTGTTCTGGCAGGGCGCTGTCTATTCCGCGCTGGCGTTGTTCATGCTGCACGGCCTCGCCTTGCTGTTCTACCAAATCTGGATCGCGGAGAGTGAGCCACTGCCGCTACCCGCGACGTCCGCTCGAAAGCGGCGCAATCTGCTGATGATCGGCTCCGATACCCTGCGTGCGGATCGCCTCGGGCTGGCCGGTTATCACCGCGACCTGACTCCCAACCTCGACCGCCTGGCTGCGCGCGGAGTCGCCCTCAGCCATTGTTATGTGCCGTGCGCAAGAACCGCGCCCAGTCTGCTCTCGCTGTTTACTGGCAGCTGGCCGCATAGCCATGGCGTGCGCGACAACTTTGTCAGCGATAACGACAGCTACCTGACCCAGGCTGCCCTGCCCGAATTGCTTGCGGCCGCCGGCTACCAGACTGCGGCAGTCGGCGACTGGGCGGCTTCCGATCTGTCCAAGTTCAATTTGGGCTTCCAATCACTGGATGTGCCGGCGGATCAATGGAACCTGAAATTCCTCCTGCGCCAGGGCCCCAAGGACATCCGTCTGTTTCTTTCCCTGTTCATCGACAACCGTATCGGCAAATTCTTTCTTGAAGAGATCTATTACCTGGGTGGGGTGCCGCTGACCCGCCAAATCGGACTTCGCTCTCGCCAGATGCTGGAACACCTGGGCTCCGACGAGCGGCCATTCTTCCTCAATGTGTTCATGGCCAGCACACATCCACCTTTCGCTAGTGAATACCCTTACTACACGATGTATGCCGATCCCGCTTATCGGGGGCCGTCCAAGTTCGCGATGGCCAAGCTGACCGAGCCGTTCGAGATCATCCGCCGACAGGGCGAGCCGCGTGAGGAATTCGACCTGGAACAGATCATTGATCTCTACGACGGCTGTGTGAAGAGTTTTGATGACGAGCTCGGTCGTATCCTCGACTACCTGGATGCAAGTGGGCTGGCTCAGGAGACCCTGGTGGTGGTGTACAGCGACCATGGGATGGAATTCTTCGAGCATGAGACCTGGGGCCAGGGCAACTCCGCGATTGGCGATTTTTCGGCGCGTGTTCCGGTTGTCATGGCCGGACCGACACTGGCGACGGGATGCCGCCTGGACGGTGTGACCCGCAGCATCGATCTGGCGCCCAGCCTGCTGGAACTCCTGGATCTGCCCATCGCCTCGACGATGGAGGGTGTCTCACTTGCGGCGGCCATGCGCGGCGCGCCGTTGCCGGAGCTACCTGCTTTCTACGAAACAGGCATCTGGCTGACGACGTTGCCAGGCACGCCACCTGGCCACCTCAGCTATCCGGGCATTCTCGAGTTGCTCGAAGTACCCGATCTGTCTACCGGCACACTGGCGGTTAAGCGCGCCTATCAGGAGGCGGTGGTCGCCGCCAAGGATCGCATGGTTCGCCTTGGCCACTGGAAGCTAGTCTGCCAGCCACTCGTGAACGGTGAATTGCTGCGTCTCTATAACCTGCGGACAGATCCGGAATGCCGCATCGACGTGTCGGAACAGCATCCAGAAATCGCTAGTCGGCTTTGGGGTCTACTCCGGGCGTGGATGGGGTTGCCGCTGGATTGACGGGTGGGATGTCGGGACAGAAACGGCAGAACGGATTGGTGCTGGAACCGATCTCGACCTTGATGGGGGCGTATTTGTTGGCGCCTTTTTTCGGGGTTGCTGGTGCGGCGGTTGATTCCTTAGGTTGCTCGGGTGCATTTGTGATGACCGGCGCCGTGGCTGCTGCAGACGGGGCACCCGTGCTCGGCGCGGGGGTGGCGGTGGTTTCGGCGGTTGCCGCAACTGGCTTGTCGACTGGTGCGGTTGCGTCGGTTGCATTCGCATTGGGGTAAGGCATTGCGCCACCCAACTCTTTGTACATGCGCATCAATCCCTTGTTAGTAGGATTAAATTGCAAGCCGCGGGTCACTGTTTCCAAAGCGTTCTTCTTATCTTTGTTCCTGAGGAAGAATTCGGCCAGACCGATATACGCCCGGGGGAGACGCGGATTGCCGTTCATCGCCTTGGAATATTCTGCCGCAGCGAGTCCGGTTTTTTTTTGTAGAGAATAGATGACCGCTTTTTGTAGATAGATTTCCGGTAGCAATGAAAAATCGGGCGACGTGTGCTCAATGACGTAGTCACAGCCGTCCAGGGCTTCGCTGAGGTAGAAATCGAAATCCCGCTTATCCTTCTTGCCCATTAATCGATAGGCGTGATTCGTGAAGCGAACACAGTCGCAATAGTGGTGTACGTGCGTCCAGTTTTGGTTTTTTGGCACCGCGCGACTGTATATCGTAGCTTCGCACATCTTCCTTTCTTCCTGCGTGGCTGCGTAAAACCCAGAGGCGGACGAAGACGCCAGCACGGAGAGTAGAAAAAGACTTGTGGCGCGGAAGGCTGCAATAGGCTTCATGGGGGTATCTCCGGAAAGATGGTCTTGATCAAGTCTCATACAAGCGAACGGGTTTTGTTCGCCACTGAATCCCAGCTGAATTCAGTGCGTGCACGGGCGAGGCCGGCATCGGCCAGTCGCGCCGCAAAAACGGCATCGTTTAAAACAGCGCAAAGGGCAGAGGTGACTAATTCTTCACGATGGCCGTCAATGCGTAAACCCGTTTCGCCATCCACCACTGCCGCTGCGGTGCCACCGGCATCTCCGGCAATAGCAGGCTTGCCGCAGGCCGCCGCTTCCAGGAACACCATGCCGAAACCCTCTGTGTCACCGTTGATCTCGCGGTTCGCCATGACAAAAACGTCGCAGGCGTTGTACCAGCGCGGCAGGTCTTCCGGGCTGACATGGCCGAGCAGATGCAGGCGCTCGGATACGCCCAGTTCTTTCGCTAGTTCAGACAAGTAGTCCCAGTCTTCGCCGATGCCGATGAGTGCGTAATGAACGTCAATGCTCTGTTTGACCAATTCAGGCAGCGAGCGAATGACCTGGTCGAAACCTTTACGACGCACCAGGCGCCCCACCGACAAAATCAGTTTCTGCCCGGTTTGCAGGCCAATGGATTGTTTGAGGTCTTCACATGGCAGGCCAGGGCGGAAGCGTTCGGTCTCGACGCCGGGGTAGATCAAAGTAATGGTTTCGCGCCGCACGCCAAGCTTGACCATTTCTTCCAGCGTGTATTCGCTGTTGGCGATGTTGGCATCGGCATGCCGGTAAACCCAGAGCATGGTGCGGAATTTGCGCCCGCGTCCCCAAGTGGAGAGTTCTTCGCCGTGGCAGTAGACCACCAGCGGCTTACGCAATAGGCGCGCCATGATCCAGGCCACCAGGCCTTCAGGCAGCGCGCGGGCACCGTGGACTGCGTCGAATTTGTTGTTGAACGCTACCAGCAGCGATTTGCCGAGCATTTTCAGATACATGCCGAGTGATTCCGGTTTCAGCCACCAGACCCGTTTGAGCCCGACTCGATGAATGCTGTTGGAGTGGATCCGGTCGATGGCGGCAGCATTGGGCACATCGGCGGTAATGATATGCACGCCTTTACCCCCCATCCGGCGATAGACGGCGTCATACCAGACGGTAGTGCCACCTTTCGTGGGCAGGAACAATTCGGAGATGACCAGCAGACGGGATAGAGGCGGCGCAGGTTTCACGGGCGGAGTTCAGATCGAGCAAACAGGTTGAGCAATGGGAGCAGACCGGTCAGGCGCGCCGCCTTGCCAAAACGCGGCAGGCAGGCAATACGCCGAAGCCAGATGGTAAACCGGCATCGAGGGTCTTGCTCGATCCAGTTTGCGTCTCCGGTTCTGATCGCGCGCCCGAGTTCAGCCGGTGAGGCGAAACGCAGATTCGGGAAATCGTGCAGCGCACGGGTAAAGAGATCATCCAGCGCAGCCAATGCGGCGGTCGGATTGCCACCAGCTTCGGTCAGGAAATTGCTGCGATGGGTTTCCAGCAAGCAGGGGCGGCCCAGTGCGGTTTTACGCGCCAGCGCGGCCAGCGCTTGTTCTGGCCGATGTCCGAATACCGGCTCGAAGTAATCGTCGCGCACCAGGTAGATCACATCCCCCGCGCCTCGGTCACCATTCAGCATGGTCTTGTCCTGGCAACCCGGTTTCCCGTCTGCATCCCGACAAGTCAGCCTGCGCCCCGGTGTAATAACCACCGCCACCCCCTGGTTCGCCCAAGCCGCCTCAACCCGAGAATCCCAGACAAAAGTAGGCGGCACCACCACCAAATCCGTAGCTCCTACATTTAGCGCCTTGAACAACCCCACTTCTTCCGCAACGGCTGCTTGAATTTCCTCAAGCTTATGGGGCTTTGAAGGGAGATTTGCCGCATTGGTCCAGCGGCTTTGCAGGTGTGACGGAAGCTGTTCCGTGAGTTCGGGTTTATTTAGCCAGATGCGGACTTCAGGTTGCTCGCGAGCGGCTTCTTGCACGCTATCCGGCCAGAAATGCATCATGCCGTGCAGTTGCACGGCGAAGACGCCTTGCGTTTGGCCACTGAGAATGGAATTCAGAACAGGAAGCTGATTGGCATCCGCCAACGTCACTTTTCCAGCCATTTCAGGTTTCGGAATGGCCAGAATCAGCGCTAGCGTCATGCATGCCGGGCGTCCGGTTACGTCATGATGTCGGTTAAGACAGGCTGCTAATTCAGTCAGCGCGTTGGCCTGCGTGAGCGGGCCGGCGCCCCAGTCATCGCTTTCAACTATCAGAATCGGCGCTTTGAAGGCGGGTTCACGCCAGAGGGCAAGAAGAGGGCCACGAAAGGCGAGCAACAGGCCAGCAGCTAAAGACAGCCAAGCTAGGACAACAAAGAAGAGCAGGGTCATGTATCGGGGAATTGTCTGTGAAGCGGCGAATTGGCGATCAGTTTAACAGCGCTCGTTTGGCGCTCCTGCTATGCGCATCATCTGAAAAGAATGCGCATGTACAATCCCGCCGCGCAAAGTCTGGTGTTGTTTCGGTAAGGGAGAAAATTCGTGTCCAGCTTGTCCATTGTCATTCCCGTTTACCGTGCGGAAGAAACCCTGTGCGAGTTGTATCGCCGCTTGGTTGCCGTGTTGGAGACGGAGAGAATCGAGTTCGAGATTCTTTTCGTCGAGGATTGTGGCGGTGATCGCTCCTGGGAAGTGATTCAGGCTCTTGCCACCGATGACTCGCGTGTGCGCGGGTTTCGCATGTCACGCAACTACGGCCAGCACAGCGCTCTGTTATGCGGTATCCGCGCGGCCCGGAACGAAATCGTGGTCACTTTGGACGACGATTTGCAGAATCCCCCTGAGGAAATTCCAAAGCTGCTGGCGAAGTTGGCAGAAGGCTACGACATGGTCTACGGAACCCGTGAGCAGGAGCGCCACGGTTTCCTGCGCGACATGGCTTCGCGTGTCACTAAATGGGCGTTGCAGAGCGCGATGGGCGCGCAAACGGCTCGTAACGTCAGCGCCATGCGCACCTTTCGCACCGAGTTGCGCGAGGCGTTTGCCGATTACCGAAGTCCCACCGTCAATCTGGATGTCTTGCTCACCTGGGGCACCACCCGTTTCGGCTCAGTGCGGGTAAAGCATGAAGCGCGTCTGATCGGCGAGTCCGGATACACCCTGCGCAAGCTGATCACCCATGCAGTAAACCTGACCACCGGTTTTTCCACTCTGCCGCTTCAGGTCGCCAGCGTCATGGGCTTCATCTTCGCGTTGTTCGGCTTTCTTATCTTGGGCTATGTGTTGTTCCGCTATGCGCTTTACGGCAGTGTGGTCCCAGGTTTTCCTTTCCTTGCGTCACTTATTGCCATCTTTTCCGGGGTGCAATTATTCGCTCTAGGCATTATTGGCGAGTATCTGGCGCGCATGCATTTTCGAACCATGGATCGACCGGCCTATTTGGTACGGGAGCAGGTCGGTCAACCCGCAAGGAAATCTGAAACATGAAAATTCTGATTCTGGGGGGGACCCGCTACATGGGTCGCGCCGCCGCCAGGCGCCTGTCGACGGCGGGGCACGAGGTAATCAGCGTTAGCCGCACTCCGATTGAGGGCGGTACGATCCGGCATCGGGTCTGCGATCGCAAGGATGGCGCCGCCTTGGATGCACTGGTGCGCGAGGAGGAACCCTCGGCCATACTGGACATGGTTTGTTTCGACGCTGGTGACGGCGCCGGTATGGCGCGTCTGTTCGAGTCCGGCGCGCTGTCGGGCTTGCGCCACTACCTGATGGTTTCCACCTTCTTTCCCTACAACTACTTCGACGCGCGCGAAGCCCCGTTTGCGGGCGACCCGACGGCGATCGCGGATGGTTACACGCGGCGTAAGGTGGAAGCGGAGGCAATCATCAAGGCTGGCGCCTTGTTCGGCAGGAGTTCGATCCTGCGCCTGCCATTCGTCTTCTCCCATGACGACTACACGGGAAGGTTTCAACGTCTCTGCGAAATGGTGCGAGATGGCCGGGTTGCGGCGACGGGTACGTCGTCCTGGCGTACGTCGATGATTGCCATGGAAGACGCGGCAGGAGCACTTGCGAATATTCTGCAAGGCCCGCCGTTGGGGTACGCCGACATTGCTAACGCCGGCTGCTTGACCGCGCATGAAATCGCCGCTGTTGTTGCCGCGGCACTGGACTGTTCCTGTGAGTTCAACGGCGCGGACGACCCCGGTACGATCTATGGGCTCAGCCGCGATCTCTGCCTGGATTCGGCCAAATCGCCGAAGCTGCGTCCCCTGGCCGAAGCACTGGCCGACGAAGCGAAACAATGGAGCACACAACATGGCGATTAAAGTCCTGGTTAGCGGCGCCGGCGGCGATGTCGGGCAGGGGGTATTGAAGGCGCTGGCCGCGTCATCCCTCGATATCGAGGCCCACACCACCTGCATTGGCCCGCACAGTTCCTGGTTGTACCAGCCGGGCGTCAACAGCTTCATCGCCCCCCTGTCCGCTGCCGAGGACTATGTTCCTTTCCTGATCCGCCTGATCCGACGCCATGGCATTCAGGTGTTCTTCCCCACCGTGGACGGAGAAATCACCAAGATCGCGCGAGAAAAAGCACGCATCGAAGGCGAGACCGGATGCCTGGTGTTCGTGGATGGCGAAGACAAAGTCGCGGTCAGCGACGACAAGTTCAACACCGCCGAATTTCTCCGCGGTCATGGTTTTGCCTACCCTGCTTCGGCCATCGCCGTCGGCCCGCAAGCCCATGCGCTGGCCGACCGGCTCGGCTTCCCGCTGATCGTCAAGAAACGTAGCGGCAAGGGCTCCCAGGATGTGTTCCTGGTTCGGGATTCGGCGGAACTGGAACGCCGCCTGGGCGACCCTTCCTTCGTCGTCCAGGAGTGGCTGGACCCCGAACAGGGCGAGTACACCTCCGGCCTTTATCTCGGCGATGATGGCGAGATAAAGGGTGTCTGTACTTTCCGCCGCCAGCTTAAAGGCGGCTCCACCTACATCGCCGAACGCATCATCGACCCTGCGCTGGAACAGCCGCTGGAACGCATCGCCCGGACCCTGGGCATGAAGTATCTGAACATCCAGTCGATGCGCCGGGGTGACGAACTGGTGCCGTTCGAATTCAACGGCCGCCTCTCCGGCACCACTGCAATGGTATCCAGGGTGTTCAACGCCCCGGAGATGTTTATCCGCGAGCGACTTCTGGGCGAGCGACTCGCGCGCGTGGACAACACGACGCGCTTTGTCGCCATGCGTTACTACGAGGAGGTCTACGCGAATCCGGAACAAGTGGACGCCCTCATCGCACGGAGCACCGAAATATGACCGCCTGCGTGCTGTTCGATTTCGCCGACACCTTGGCGGAGCTGCATCCCAACCGTATGGATATCGTTGCCGATTACATCCTCACCGTCGGCGGCATCCAGATCGGTCAGGACGCCATTGCCCGCGCCTATAAGTCGGTCGACCTGCTGTTGCCCTACAGTTCGGTGAAGACCCGCACCCAGGCGCAGCGGGACGAGTTCTATCGGGAATACAACCGTCAGTTGTTCGTCCTGCTCGGCGTCGCCCATCGCGCCGATCCCGCCGGCCTGATCGCCGCCTTCGGTGAACGCCGCGCACACTGGGCGCTCAAGCCGGGCGTTCGCGACACCCTTGCCGAACTGCGCCGACGCGGCTATCGCATCGGCATCATCTCCAACTTTGACAGCCGCCTGGAACAGGTGGTCTACGAGTTCCTCGGCCTTGCCGGTACGGTCGATTACCTGCACATCTCGCAGACCGAGGGCGTGGAGAAGCCCGACCCACGGTTCTACCTCGGTTTCTTTGAGCGGCATGGCCTGGATATCGAACAATCGGTCTATGTCGGCGACAGCTACACCCTGGATTTCCTGCCCGCCAGCGGCATCGGCCTCAAGGCCTGGTTGCTCGATGAGGCCGGCCTATATCCGCATTTACCCGAGGCGATCCGTGACATTGCCGAATTGCCTGGCCTGCTGCCCGCATGAGCACACAAGTCCAGATGCTGCGCTTCGCGCTGGTGGGTCTGGCCTCCAACGCGGTGCTGTATCTGGTTTATCTCGGCATGACCACCGCCGGACTCGGCCCCAAGCTTGCCATGAGCCTGGTCTATGGCATCGGCGTGGCGCAAACCTTCTTATTCAACAAGCGCTGGACCTTTAATCATTCTGGACGTTTCGATACCGCTTTGCTGCGCTATATCGCCGTCTATGCCGGCGGCTACGTCGCCAACCTGCTGGTGTTGGCCTGGCTGGTGGATGGGTTAGGTTATCCGCATCAGATTGTGCAGGGTGTGATGATTCTGACGCTGGCGGGTTGTTTCTTTCTGTTGCAAAAATTATGGGTATTCAGAACGGGGCGGATATGAACATTCCATTCAACAAGCCTTACATGACCGGAAAAGAACTCTGGTACATCGCTCAAGCGCACCACAACGGCTGGCTGGCGGGCGATGGTGGGTTTACGAAACGCTGTAATACCTGGTTGGAGCAGCGTACCGGCGCACGTAAGGCACTGCTGACACATTCCTGCACGGCAGCGCTGGAAATGGCTGCCATCTTGGCCGATATCCAGCCTGGCGATGAAGTGATCATGCCGTCTTACACTTTCGTCTCCACCGCCAACGCTTTCGTGCTGAGAGGTGCGGTGCCAGTGTTCGTAGACATACGCCCGGATACCCTGAATATTGATGAGACGCTGATCGAAGCCGCTATCACCGAAAAAACTCGCGCCATTGTTCCTGTGCATTACGCCGGCGTGGGCTGCGAGATGGATGCCATCATGGACATCGCCACACGGCACGGTCTGCTGGTCATCGAGGATGCTGCGCAAGGCATCATGTCGACTTACAAAGGGCGTCCATTGGGCAGCATCGGCCACCTCGCCGCGCTCTCCTTCCATGAGACCAAGAACATCATTTCCGGCGAGGGTGGCGCGCTGTTGGTGAATGACCCGGAACTGGCGGAGCGGGCCGAGATCATTCGCGAGAAGGGCACGAACCGCAGCCAGTTCTTCCGCGGGCAAGTCGACAAATACACCTGGGTGGACATCGGCTCTTCCTATCTACCGAGCGAACTGATCGCCGCTTTCCTGTGGGCGCAGATGGAAGAAGCGGATGCCATCACGCGACGTCGCCTGGGCATCTGGCAGACTTACCACAGCGCTTTCGCTGATCTGGAACAGCGCGGCAAGGTACGCCGTCCGCAAGTGCCCGCCGACTGCGTCCACAACGCCCATATGTATCAGCTCCTGCTGCCCAGCCTGGAAAAACGCACAGCGTTCATTGCGACGCTGAAGTCGGGCGGCATCAGTAGCGTGTTCCACTATGTGCCGCTGCATTCGGCGCCCGCCGGACGCCTGCACGGTCGTGTATCAGGCGGCATGCGCCATACATTGGAACTGTCGGACCGCCTGGTCCGACTGCCGCTTTGGGTTGGGCTGGAAGATGACCAGAACGAGGTTATCCGCCAGGTCATCGCCGCCGCCGAATGACATGAGCCGCCGTTATCTGCCCTGGGCGGTCGCTGCTCTGTACCTGTTGTTCCTGTTTCCGACGCCGGAGTTCCCACCCTACAACGCTGATGACGGTAGCTGGTTCGTCACCATCGGCTGGAATCTGGCGCAATACGGCCGCTATACCAGCGACACCTTCCCGCTTGCCGAATACGGCCATCACGCCGCCTGGCCGCCGTTGTTCGCCGGTATTCTGGCCGGGGTGATCTCGCTTTTCGGTCTCAACTGGCTGGCGCTCAAGTTGCTGATGGCGCTGATCGGGCTGGGCGCGCTGGCGCTGCTGCTTCGCCTGTGGCGAGACGACTCACCCGGTGCTTGGGCGGTGCTGCTTACCGCGTTGAGCCCCGCGATATTCCTCTTCAGCCACCACACCATGACTGAAATGCCCTATATCGCGGCGGTCAGCGCCGCGTTGCTGGGACTTTCCCACGCGAGCAGCGGCCGCGGCGCGTTTCTCGCCGGCCTGCTTGCGGTGCTGGCGTTCTTCACCCGAGGTTACGCGGTGATCTTTCTGCTCGCCGGGCCGCTTTATTTCATGTTGCGGCCCTGGCCCATGCGGCAGCGCTTGATCGCCTGCCTGGCCTATATCCTTCCTCTGATCGTCGCAGTGTTTGTTTGGAAAGGCTACACCGGCCAGGTCATTGCCAACTTGCCGCTGGACTGGATCAGCGAGCGTTTTGGCAATGGCGCCGGCCTGCTGCAAAGCCTGCTACGTTCCCCGGTGGAGTATGCGCAGCGCCTGTACTGGTTTGAACTGCGCTACCCCGCGCATTTCCTGTTGCCGCTGATTCCGCTTGAATGGGCCTTGCGGCATGACCTTGCATTGGCGCTTTCGCTGCCGCTTCTGGCCATCATCGGCTATGGCTGGCTGACCCTGTTCCTGCGCCGGCGCGGCGCGGTGGAATGCTGGCTGCCGCTGGCGCTGGCATTTTTGCTGGTCCCAAGCAGCGGCGCCGCGCGTTACCTGATCCCCTTCCTGCCTTTTCTGTTCTATTACCTGTTGCATGGCCTGCGCGAGATCAGCCAGCGTCTGCCACGCCTGGCGTTGGCCGCACGCCTGACGCCTTACGCGCTGCTGCTGGTGACTGGCACCGCTCTCGCCTGGCATCTGACCGCTCCGGATCAGCTGCGTTTTGTGTCGGCAGACAGCAAGGATTACCGTGATGTCGCGCTCTGGGCAGGCGCAAACCTGCCGTTGGATGCCGTGGTGCTGGCGCCGGCCTCGCATCGCTTCCTTGCGGCCAGCGGCCGAAACACCTGGCCGATCGAGCGTTTGCCCGACCCGCCTGAAGCGATTCAGCGCGGCAACCGGCCGATCTATCTGCTGTGTACGCCCGAAACGCCAGCGGCCCGCTGCGCCGGACTGAGCAATCCGGTTCAGCGTCAGGGTCGCATCGCCTTACATATGATCCGGCCATAAACAACAAACCGGATTGAGTCAGCGCAGGTTGGAGTTACCTGCGGACTTCATTCTCTGCGTGATTGATTCAGTCCTGGCGAGCAAATCTCGCCTGATCTCCAGCGGCGTCATGCTCTGTCCATTCAATTCCCGCATGAACCACTCGAAATAGCCGCGTGATTTTCCAAGGAAGCGGCTTAAATCGGCTTCGTTGCGAACATAGGGCGTGTAGCCAGGGTGAACCGACGGGGAGTGAAAGCTGAAGACGAAGATACGTTGGCCTTCATCCAACATGGCGCGTGTCATGCGTTGCATTTCCGCCAGCGTGTAGTCCTCGGGGGAGAGGCGGATGCGTTCGAAGGCACGCAGGCGGGAGGTGATGCCGGGTAGACGCGCCCAATTCAGTTTGGGATGAGTAATCAGGCGGTAGAACGGGGCGCCGGCGTTTTTCAGCCAGCCGGCGTAGCAGCCGCCGCCCGGTAGGCCGAGTAATTTGCGCTGTTGGCCGAACCAGAATGGTTCCGCGGTATAGCCTGAGTAATCCGGGCCGCCGTCACTGCTGTAGTCGATGGGGGGGGCGATGCTGATATCGACTTCGTAGCCGAGTTCTTCCAGGATGGCGGCGCTGTTGGGGCCGTTGCCGTAGCGGCCGGCCAGGTAGGTGAGGGGGCGTTTGCCGAAATTCTGTTCGATGGTGTCGGTAAGTTGGCGCACCTTTTCGTATTCGAGTTCGCGCGGCAGGTTGCCCGGGTAGGTATTGGCGCGTGTCAGTTGTTCGGTCAACGGCGGCGATACCCAGGGGTGCAGGTGGGTGCCGATCAGGGCGCGGCCTTCATCCTGATAGCGGCGCAGGGTCTCGTAGCCCAGCGGTTGACTGGCGATGGGGTAGTCGATGACGTAGTTGGGGACAATGCCGTAGGCGTCGAATATTTCCTGGGCGCGGCTGATGTGGCGCATGTGTTCGACGCCGATTTCCGTGCGCGAGTGTTCGCTGTTCCAGTCGAATTCTTCTTCGGTGTGGATGACCACCGACAGGATAGGGCGTGTATCGGCTGGAACAGCAATGTGTTGCGCGTTGGGGAAGAGGTCAGAGATCGAGGGCGACATATTCTGAATAGAGGTTCTGGATGTCGGCTTCGCCCAGTGTGTCGCTGCAGAATACTCGGTGGCGGTAGCCTGTTAGTTCGGTGTGCGGCCAGGCGGGTTTGTTCGGCAGCAAGCGCGTTTCCACCCGCGTGGTTGCCATGCCTGAGAGCAGGAAGTGGCAGCCGAGAACGGGCAGGTATTGTTGAAAGGTATCCGGGTTGGTGAAGCCGATGATTTCGGCGCTGGGCAGGTTTTTCAGGCTGGCACGTTTGTAGATGACCAGACTGCGGTTGCTGCCTTTACCGACAGCGAGGAAGTTGAGCCAGGGGAAATGCTTGTGGTCTCGGTAGACTTTGGCCGATGCCGCGTCCAGCACGTGTTCGATGCGTTCCGGGTTGCTGACGATGCCCGCGCCGGTGAGGCGCTGATGCGGCGCCGGCAGGTTGAACAGCACGGTGCGCGCTTCGTTCATGGGTTTGAACTTGAGGAACTTGAGCGACTGCTCCACCACGGCGGTGGGGGATAGGTCGGTGAAGTGGAAGCCGGGTTGCGAGATCACCGCCATTGCGAGGCGCATGCTCTGGGTACGGTAGGCGTCGAGCACCATCCAGCTAGTGATGTTGCAGAACTGTTCGAGTTTGCCGCGAACCGGGTAGGCGCCGTAAATGGCGCCGATGCCGCCGACGATTTCTCCGGCTTCGTCACGGATCAAGAAGCCGTTGTTGGGCTTGTTTACGCCCCAGTTCTGGCGAAAGGCTTCTGCCCAGATATCGGCTGGGTGGCTGGGGTTGAGGTGTTTGTGCAAAAAAGCGCAGAACGCCGGCAGATCCTCGTCGCGGATAGGTTCGAGTTTGGGCAGGGCCATATTGGTATTTGTGAGTCCGTGGGAGCGGCAAGACGTTAGCACAAAGGGCAATAAAACTGGGTTAAGCTCGCGACCCAAGAATTTTGGTGTTGGAGCAGTCTTTAGTTAGTTTTGAGCAGGGCGTAGGTTGGGTTAGCCGACGTCTTTTTGTCGGCGTAACCCAACATGGCCGAGGTGAAGTCGGGTTACGGCGCAAAAAGACGCGCCTAACCCGACCTACAAGTCCTGGACCCCGGCCTCCGCCGGGGTGACGGTTGTTTTGAAGTTTTTGTGTTTTTCGTCATCTTGTCAGTGATGTTTTTTGTGGGTGCGGTCTTTAGCCGCGAAGAGGTGTGGCGGGCTTTGGAGCGATGGATTTCGCGGCTGAAGCTCGCTCCTACGGGGTGTTGGTTTTTTGATGGTTTTCTTGCGGTTGATGCGGTTCTTTCGATCTGCGGCTTTTTAATTTCTTGCGATAGCCTCCATGTCTAGCTTTCCTATTCCCGGCTTCGAACGTGACGCTCATGGCAAACCGATCATCGGCCTGACTCCGGATGCGCTCTATGCCTATGGCCATCTGATCCGCTCCAGCGAGCTTTTGGTGCTTGATCAGTTTTCTCGCGGGTTGGTCTCCGGCACGACCCATACCTGCCTGGGCCAGGAAATCTGTGCGATGGCTGTGGTGCGGGCGCTGACGCATCCGGAAGATGCGGCATTGTCGAATCACCGTAATCATGGTCATTTTCTGACCTATTCCGGTGAGTTCGTCGGCCTGGTGGCGGAGATCATGGGTCGCGCCGATGGCGCTTGCGGCGGGCGTGGCGGTAGTCAGCATCTGGTTTGGCGCCACTTTCATTCGAATGGTGTGCAAGGCGGCATGACCGGCATTGGCGCTGGCCTGGCTTTGGCGCGCAAGTTGCATGGCAGCGGTGCGGTGGTTGCCGCGATGATTGGCGATGGCACTTTGGGCCAGGGTTTGTTGTACGAGGCGATGAATCTGGCTTCGGTGTGGTCGGTGCCTTTCCTGGTGGTGGTGGAGAACAACGGCATTTCGCAAACCACGGAACCGCATCAAAACCTGGGCGGTGATATTCAGGCGCGCGGCGCGGCTTTCGGTTTGCAGACCTGGCGGGTGGACGATGCTTCTGCCGATTTCTTCGAGCAAGTCGCGGCGGCGGTACAGCAGGTGCGCGAGAGCCAGCGGCCTGGCTTTTTGGTCATCGATACCCGCCGCATGGGGCCGCATTCCAAGGGGGATGATCTGCGTGATGAGGCGGTGGTCGCCGCCATCCGCGAACGTGATCCGCTAACCGCGATGGGACGCCGGCTCTCGGATGCGGTGCGTGATGAAATTGAAGCGCGCAATGCTGCTTTCATCGAGGAGGTGAGGGAAGCCGCCAATGCTTCACCGGAAGCGCTTTGTGACGATGCACCGGAACATATTTTCGACCGTGCCGGCGAGCTGGAAGGCCCGGTGCCAAGTTATCCGGTGGTGGCTGCGAAGACCAGCGTGCGCTTGTGCATCAATGCCGCGTTGAATCATCTGTTGGCGACTTACCCGGAAACCATCGTGCTGGGTGAAGACCTGCATGATCCTTATGGCGGCGCTTTCAAGGTTACCCAGGGTTTGAGCACCGCCTATCCCGGTCGCGTGATTTCCACGCCGATTTCCGAAGCCGGCATTACCGGCGCCGCCATCGGCCTGGCGATGGATGGCTTCCGTCCGATTCTGGAAATCATGTTTGCGGATTTTCTTTCGCTGTGCATGGATCAGCTCTACAACCATGCGGTGAAGTTTCCCGGTGTGTTTCCGGAAGTGATGGTGCCGTTGATTCTGCGCACACCCTCCGGCGGCCGTCGCGGTTACGGTCCCACGCATAGCCAGAGCCCGGAGAACATCTTTACCGCGATACCGGGTTTGACCGTTCTTTACGGTAGTCATCGTCACGATGTTGCCCGGTTGCTGGTCGATGCGTCTCGCCGTTGGCCTTATCCGACGTTGTTTCTGGAACACAAGCTGCTGTACGGCGAAACGCAGGATGCTGGCGGTTACGACATGCTCACGCCCGATCCGGATGACATCGCCGCCCATCTTTTCCCGACACTGATTCGTCGCCGCCCGGACGCGGACCTGACGATTGTTGCCTATGGCGGCATGTTGCCGGTGGTGGAAGAAGCGGCGCAGCGCCTGGAAGACGAGGAGGAGTTGATGGTGGATATCGTCGTGCCTTCACTGCTTTCGCCGCTGCCGCGCCGCACTTTGCTGGCGCATCTGATGAGCAGCGAGAAGGTGGTGATCGCCGAGGAATCGCACCACGAATTCGGCATTGGTGCGGAAATCGCCGCTTGCCTGCTGGAAGCCGGTTTTCAAGGCCAGGCTTTCCGCATCGGCACGCCGCCGGTTCCCATCGCTTCCGCGCGCAGCCTGGAGCGCCAGATTCTGCCGGATGCCGATAAGCTGATCGAAGACATTCTGGATAACCTGTACTGAGGAACACTATGGCTCACGCCCTGCACGCCCCGCGCGTCAACAATAACGACGATATTGTCCAGGTCATCGCCTTCCGCGTCGGCGTTGGCGATTTCGTCAAGCAAGGCGACGTCGTTCTCGATGTGGAAACCGACAAGGCGATTGTCGAAGTCGCCGCCGAGAAAGATGGTTATGTGCTGAAGCTGATGTGCGAGATCGACGACAAGGTCGCGGTTGGCTCCATCCTGCTCTGGCAGGGGGAAAGTGCCGATGAACCGGTGCCGGAAATCGAGGTTGCTACTGCGGCTGCCGGTGGCGGTGGTAATGCACGCCCCACTGCCAAGGCGCGTGCCTTGCTGAAGGAACTCAGCCTGGACTCCAGTGTGATTCCCCTCGCTGGCGACCGTTTGACGCTTGCCGATGTGGAATCCTATATGGCCGCGCATGGCATCAAGCGTCGCGACCACACTCCCGCCGTTGCTGTTTCGGCGCAGGAAAGCCTGCCGGATGTGCCGGGTGAGTTGCGCGATCTCAATGCCGAAGAGCGTGGCATGCTGATTACCGTGTCCTGGCATCGCGACCATGCCGCCGCGACCTATCTGGAAGTGGAATACGACCCGAAAGCCTGGGAAGACCACGCCGCCGCCTATGCCAGCGCCAACAAGTTGATGCTTTCGCCGCTGCTGCCGCTGCTGGCTTACCGCCTGGTGCAACTGGTCAAGGCCAGCCCTCGACTTAACGCCACAGTGGTGAACGGCAAGCGCTTCGAGTACCAACCGGTGAACCTGGGTTTTACCGTGCAGGCCGGTGAAACGCTGTATCTGACCGTGGTGCGCGATGCCGCGTCGCTGGAGACCAAGCAATTCATCGAGAACCTGGGTGAAGTGCAACGCCATGCTCTGCAACGCAAGCTTTCTCGCGATGAAACCACCGGCGCGACCATCGCTTTTTCCAGCATGGCGCGCTGGAACGTCAGCCGCCACATTCCTATTTTGCCGCCCTATTGTTCGCTGATGATCGCCCACGCCGCGCCCAAAGGCAGCGGCCGCGCCGTGCTAGGCGCCAGCTACGACCACCGCGTGCTGTCGGGCTTTGACGTAGCCCGTTTGTTGATGGAACTGGCCAAGCCACCCGTCTGATATATCAACCAAGGAAACCCGAATGAACCTCGACCGTGATGCAATCAAAGCCGCTGTGCGCGCTAAAGTAATCGAACTGGCGAAAAATCTCGGCATGGATGCCAGCGAAATTGGCGACGACGACATCATCCCCGCTACTGGCTATGTTGACTCTGCTGCCATCCTGGAACTGGTGGTCTGGTACGAAGACGCCTACCAGATGCCGTTGAAGCAGGAAGAAATCAACATCGACAACCTTGGCTCGATCAATTCAATGACCGAGTTTGTGCTCAAGCGCAAGGGCGGCTGAACTCGCCAACGATCGTCATTCCGGCATAGTTCTGGCCGGAATCCAGTTCGTTGGCGGGTGGCATAGGAGTATTCGATGCGTTGGGTCTGGATACCGGCTTACCCCACACCGGTATGACGGCGGTGGGTTTTGTAGGATGGGCAAAGCTTGCGTGCCCATCAGGCGCTGCGGATTGATGGGCACGCTGCGCTTGGCCCATCCTTCGGTGGTTGCCACCCTTCAATGTCGCGAATTAATGGGTCGTTATACCGGCATGATTCTGGCCGGAATCCAGCGAGGTCCAGTTCGATCCTGACTAAGTCATTCAAACGCCAAGTATCCTTTCGCCTGGCGCTGTTGATTCGAAACATCGTTATCCTTGCTCCGAATAACTCCAACTGAAACTTTGAAAAAAACCTCGATAAGCAGGAAACCATGCTCAGCGGCCCTGACCTGACGCAATCCACCCATTAGGAGATGAGGATCTGGCGATGCCAGAGGAGGCGATTCGTCTCGGCTTCCGAATTACGGCATGCCCCGCATGGAAACAGGCGTGGAAATCCGCTCGTAATGCTTATTGACGCGGAATGGATAGATTGGAGTGCTGAAATAATGGGCAGGGTGCCCGCAAGTTGGGTGGGCTTGGAAGATTTATGAAACATTCGGGCTAAAACCGAAGTTGGCTTTAAACCTATTTTCCTCAGTTACCCCGCGTCCCAAGCCAAAGCGGCCCGAGGTAAGCTGGGCGGTGGAGAGTCTTGGGGCTTTGCGGAGAGGATTCTGGCGACGATGTAGCGCACGAGGGCAGGCCATCGGTCTGATTTTGGCAACTGAGGC
>CAXNNH010000002.1:0-44213 GCA_964203325.1 Burkholderiales bacterium
TCGCGGGACGGTGCGATCAGATCGGGCGGCACCTCAAGCGTCGGCGCTTTACCTGCCGATTTGTAATCGATTTTCTTCGACTCCAGCAGCGATCCACCACAGCCAGCCAGTGTGACCATCAGCAAAGCAAAGACCAGACGCGACACTTCAGATTTCATGGAATATTCCGGGGTTAAGAGAGCAGACCTGCTTGACGCATGGCGGCAAGCACACGTTCGTGGCAGTCGGGTGACAGTTGAGTTAGCGGTAGACGCATGCCGCTTTTGATCAAGCCAAGTTGCTGGCAAGCCCACTTTACTGGAATCGGATTGGCTTCGCAGAATAGATTGCGGTGCAGGGCTAGCAGGCGGACGTTGAGTTGGCGCGCTTTGATTAGATCCCCAGCCAAGGCTGCGGAACACATTTCATGCATCAATTTTGGTGCAACATTGGCAACAACCGAGATATCACCCTGCGCACCGAGCAATATCAGGGCGCAGGCGCTAGCATCGTCACCGCTATAAACGGCGAAGTCTGGTGGTGCGCGCACGATGAGGTCGGTGCCGCGTTCAATACTTCCGGTGGCATCTTTTATACCGACGATATTCGGGATATTGGCCAAACGAAGCGCTGTGTCGTTACTCATGTCGGCTACCGTGCGGCCCGGCACATTGTAGAGAATCAACGGAATGTCGACTGCTTCGGCGATGGCCTTGAAGTGACGGTAAAGACCTTCCTGCGTAGGCTTGTTGTAGTAGGGAACTACAGAAAGCGCGGCGTCGGCACCGGCTTGCTTGGCAAAGTGCGTCAGTTCGATGGCTTCTGCCGTTGAATTAGCGCCCGTACCGGCGATGATCGGGATGCGGCCAGCCGCTTGTTCGACCGTGGTACGGATCAATGTACAGTGTTCTTCGACGTTGACCGTCGGCGATTCGCCTGTAGTTCCGACGATCACAATTGCGTCGGTACCTTCCTGCACATGAAAGTCCACCAAGCCGCGCAGGCCTTGCAGGTCAAGGCTTCCGTCCTCGTGCATCGGGGTGACAATTGCAACGATGGATCCTGTAATCATAGTCGTGGTAAAAGTTCGTAAATTGATCGGGAAATTCTAACCGAAGGTGCGTTACATGCCTATGAAAACGCCGCAGCGGTCATGCTCCTTGCGGAGGTGCCGAGCGGCGCTAAAGGCCATAGTTAGGCTATTGGTTCAAAGATCCGCCAAAACGCGGATATGAGCCGCCACGCTGCGTGCCAATGATGAAAGCGAGTAGCCGCCTTCCAGTATCGAGACGATACGCCCCTGTGCCGTTTCTGCGGCAACGCGCTTAAGCTGTTCGGTGACCCAGGCGTAGTCTTTTTCCAGAAGTTTCATGCCGCCCATCTCGTCTTCGTAGTGACCATCGAATCCTGCCGAGATAAAAATCATCTCCGGCTTGAATTCGCGCAGGCGCGGCAGCCAGACATCGCCTACCACGTTGCGAAACTCTTCACCGTCGGCACCGGAAGCAAGCGGTACATTAAGCATGTTGGATGCTGGGTTTTCCGTCCCGCTGTAGGGATAGAACGGGTGCTGGAAAACGCTAACCATCAGCACCTGTTCGTTGTTCTTTAGACAGTCCTCGGTTCCGTTGCCGTGATGAACGTCGAAATCAATGATCGCCACACGCGATAGCTTGTGCGCACTCAGTGCGTGTTTTGCCGCAACGGCAATATTGTTAAAAAAGCAAAAGCCCATTGCGTTGCTGCGTTCGGCATGATGGCCGGGCGGGCGGACGGCACAGAATGCATTCTGTACCTCCCCGGCCATCACCAGATCGACGGCCATCACGCCAGCACCCGCCGAACGTAACGCAGCCGACCACGTGTGCGGACACATTGCCGTGTCGGGATCCAGATGCACGATTCCCAGTTCAGGCGAGCTGCGCTTCAAACGTTCCAGGTGCGAGGCTGGGTGTACGCGCATTAACTGCTCAAAAGTCGCCAGCGGAGCGTCGTGATAAACAAAGTAAGGGTCCAGCCCCTGAGCGATCATATGATCGCTAATCGCGCTTAGACGCGCAGGGGACTCGGGATGAAAAGATCCCATGTCATGCAAATGGCAATCACGATGGGTGATAAAAGCTGTACTAGTCACTCTGGCCTTTCTTCCGTTCGGGGGGAAGGTGCTGGCGCTAAACTATGCACCGAAGCAGCGTATTTGCGTTTCAATCTATGAATCAACCTGCGTATACTTCATTATCATCCAATTCGAGCCTTTACGACAAGCCATAGCCATGCTTCCTTTCATTGATCGTTCTTACGTCCCCTCCATCCTTGCCGCTGCCAACCAAGTCATTCTGGGCAAGGACGCGCAGATTCGCTTGGCGCTGTCTTGTCTGCTGGCGCGCGGGCACTTGTTGATCGAGGATTTGCCTGGCGTTGGCAAGACCACGCTGGCGCAAACGCTGGCGCGCTTGCTCGGCTTGCAGTTCTCGCGCATCCAGTTCACTAGCGACATGTTGCCAGCCGATATTATCGGCATCTCTATTTTCGAGCGCGAGCACAGCGAGTTCAAGTTTCTTCCCGGACCGATTTTTGCTCAGGTGGTGCTTGCTGACGAAATAAACCGTGCGACGCCAAAAACGCAGAGCGCGCTGCTGGAGGCCATGGAAGAGCGGCAGGTGACGGTAGACGGTGCGACCCGAACGTTGCCGGAGCCTTTTTTTGTCATCGCCACCCAGAATCCTTCGCATCAAATGGGCACTTTCCAGTTGCCTGAATCACAGCTAGACCGCTTCTTGATCCGCGTTGAGTTAGGCTATCCGGATCGAGCCGCCGAGCGGGCCTTGCTCGAAGGCGGAGGACGACGTGAGCAGTTGCTGACACTGGCCGCCTGTCTTACGCCGGAGCAGTTATTGCCGTTACAACAGCAAGCGGCTACCGTCCACGCCGCACCCGCCTTGTTCGACTACTTGCAGGCACTCATTGATGCGACGCGCAGCAGCCCGCATTTCATCAATGGTTTGAGTCCGCGTGCCGGTTTGTCGCTGCTTGCCGCTGCTCGGGCCTGGGCCTTTGTCGACGGGCGCGATAGGGTTTTGCCGGAGGATGTACAGGCCGTATTGCCCGGTGTTGCGTGTCATCGGCTACGGCTCGCGCGTAGTGGCGCTCAGGCGCGGCCGGACGACGTAATCGCCCTGATTCACTCCGTTCCCGTTCTCTGAGCGTACCCGTGGCATTGCGTAGTATTGTCATGCGTGTTCTGCAGTCGCTCGGACAAAGGCTATTTCGTTTCGGTCGCGATGAGCAATTGCCTATTGTGCTGACGCAACGGCGTATCTTCATCGTTCCGAGCGGAGCAGGGGTGCTTTATTGTCTCGTCCTCTTTGTGATGTTGCTCGGCGCGATCAACTACAACCTGAGCCTCGGCCATGCGCTGGTATTCCTGCTGGCCGGCCTGGGACTGGTAGCGATGGTGCACGCCTTTCGCAACTTGGTTGGGCTGCAGCTTAGTCCCGGACGCACGGAGCCGGTGTTCGCCGGCCAAATGGCTCTTTTTCCCTTACACCTTGAAAATAGACGCCTGCAAGCGCGTCGGGCACTCGCTTTTGCTTTTGGCAAGCAGACAGCAGCCTGGCTCGACGTGCCGGCCCGTAGTCGCGCAACGGTAGCGATTCCCTATCTGGCAACTACGCGCGGTCTTCTTGAGCCTGGCCGCATCACGCTATCGACACGCTATCCGCTGGGTTTGTTCCATGCTTGGAGCTATCCGCATCCGGGGCTGTCTTGCATCGTCTATCCAAATCCTATCGTTGTTCCCCTGCCGCAGCCTTCGTCAGCGATTGGCGGTGGTCAGCAGCAAGGGGTAAGTGGGCAAGAGGACTTCTCGGGTTTGCGCCAGCGTCAGCCATCCGACTCAACACGCCATATCGCCTGGAAAGCGGCGGCGCGCGATGTTAATAATCGTCCGCTACTCATCAAGCAGTTCGCTGGCGGTGCAGCCGAGGAGTTATGGTTGGATTGGGCTGCTACGCCGCTTCATCCGGGTATCGAAACGCGCCTTTCAATACTTGCTGGCTGGGTACTGGCTGCTGAAGAACTGCAAACAGTCTACGGTTTGCGACTACCTGGCCGTGAAATTAGGCCGGCGCTAGGCCGCGTACACCGTGATGTCTGTCTCGAAGCTTTGGCACTTTATAAGTATCGACCGGGGGCTTGATCCAGTGGTGACATAAATTCCGCCTGGAGATGGCTTATGGTCTTTACGGGGACGGTAACTGTTGCACAAACCACCGTACGGTTTCTTGTGCCATAACGCCAAAGGCACTGCTTGTGGCGAAATCGCTGTTGCTATCTGGAATCAGCTTCATTTCCTTGTGTGCGGAGACTTCTTTTAGGGCGCGGCGGCTACTGGCAATCAGATGTTCATCGTAAGCTCCAACCAGCATCAGGAGAGGCGCGGCCAGCGAGTGCAGGTAAAGGGTACCGGCCAGATCGATCAGGCCACCACGACAAACGACGGCAGAAATGTCATTGTCGCGCAGTGCTGCAATGCGAACGACAACGGGAGAGGTCGTGTCGCTACCGCACAGGCCGATTGGAAAGGCGGTCAATTCGTCGTTCAGTAATTGTCGTTTCGCAAATGCGAGGCAGTCGAGCAGGCGTTTGGCGTGCAATGGAACGTTGTTGCGGGCGTCGGGAAAACGGTTTTCTTGCTGCGTTACAAGATTTATCGTCAATGACGCTAAGCCCGCGCGATGCAAAAAGACTGCGAGTGCTTCATCATGATTAGGGGAAGGAAGTTCAGTGTTTGTTTCGCTCGCGTCTCTTATTATTGTCCCTGATTCCAGAGCGGTTCCGGCGTGCGCAAGCACTACAAGTCCACGTGCGTCCGGCGGCAACAGTAGTTGACCATAGAGCGGGCCATGCTCGGTATGAATAGCGATTTGTGAATTCATCGTCTGGCTAGCCGTACAGGGAGACGTTGTGCGCCGAAAGGTTTGCCAAAGGAACCGAAGCGACCGGCGATTTGCGTTTGGCAGTGCGGGCAACGACCATTGGCTGGCAAGTCGTAATGGTGGATGACATACCAGTCGCGCTCGATCAACGCGGCATTGCAGCTTGGGCAGAAGGTGGTGCCGCCTTCGGTATCATGCACGTTGCCGGTGTAGATGTAATGCAGACCTGCGTTCATTGCGATTTGTCGTGCGACGCTGAGGGTTGACGGCGGCGTCGGTGGCAGATCGCCCATTTTCCAGTCGGGGTGAAAAGCAGTGAAGTGGAGTGGCACATCCGGCCCCAGTTCGCGCGCGACCCACTCGGCAAGTGCTTTGATTTCAGCGCTCGAATCGTTTTGTCCAGGGATGAGCAAGGTAGTGATTTCCAGCCAGCAATTCGTCTCGTGATGAATGTAGAGCAGGTTATCGAGTACCGTTTGCAAGTGGCCACCACACAGCCTGACGTAGAAATCGTCGCAAAAGCCCTTCAGGTCGACATTAGCAGCGTCCATTACCGCGAAGAAAGCTTTAGCCGGTTCAGGGTGAATATAGCCGGCCGTAACGGCCACTGTTTTGACACCGTGCTGGTGACAGGCGAGGGCGGTATCGATGGCGTATTCAGCAAACACTACGGGATCGTTATAGGTAAAGGCCACCGATTGAGCGCCGTAGGCGACAGCGGCTGCCGCAATGCCTTGCGGAGTGGCAGCGTCCATTAGGCGATCCATGTCGCGCGATTTTGAAATGTCCCAGTTTTGACAGAATTTACACGCCAGATTGCAGCCGGCGGTGCCGAAAGACAGGATCGAGGACCCCGGATAGAAATGGTTGAGCGGCTTTTTCTCGATTGGATCGAGGCAAAATCCAGACGAGCGACCGTAAGTAGTGAGCACCATTTTCCCGTCCAGATTCTGACGGACAAAACAGGCACCCCGCTGCTCGTCATGCAGCTTACAGTCACGCGGGCAAAGATCGCATTGAATACGCGCCGGCTTACCATCCGTCTCGGGCAAGGTGTGCCACCAGCGGGCTGGATGCGCCGATTCCTGCGTCTTCAATGCGGGGGTTAGGCTTCTTTCCATTTTTGCACCCCGTAACGGGATAGAGCGATGCGCTCATCCCAAAAGGTCGGCGGTAATCCGGCCTTCAGTTTCAATTGGGCCATGAAACTTTTCGGGTCGGGCAGCGTTTCCCAGACCTGTGGCAGGAAGGTGGCTCGTCGCTGCCCATGCGTCAGCACCAAACCGTCTCGACCGGGGCGCAGTTGCTTTAACGCATCGGATTCGTCCGTAAATACAAAGGGTTCGGGCGGGGTGAGCAGCGAGATTTCAATGCGCGTGCGGCCTAGTTCTTCAGCGCTAAGCGGTGGAAAGCGCGGATCGCTGAACGCGGCGGCAAGTGCGTTTTCGGATACATCGGTTGTCAGTGGCCGGTAAGCCTCCAGACTGCCGATACAACCGCGCAACTGGCCATTCTGCGTCAGTGTGACAAAGGTAGCACCCGGTGTGGATAGCTCAGGGTTAGGGGGGACGGGCAAGGCCGGCTGTCCAAAGCGCTGGGCAATGGCGTTGCGCGCGAGGATTAATAGCGTCTGGCCAACGGTGTCAGTGAGCATCTTGCTGCTCCTCACTAAACGCGAGCGCGCCATAACCAACTACCCGCGACTTATCGCCGGCAGTGTCTCCCGAGTTACGCAGATCGATTAGGTGCGCAGTCATGCCGTGCCGTTTGGCTGCGAGCAGCAAACCATTTACCGGCGTCGCGCCACAGGCTTGCTGATGGTCAAGGTGCGGGTCAAGGGCGAGCAGTTGCTGCACGGTTGCTGCATCAGTCTGTTGGGCGCTGGCGTAGGGCAAGTAATGCGAAAGATCAGAGCTGACGACGATTAGCGTCTCGCTGCCGCCCCATAGCCGTTCGAGTACTTCGGCAACCTCCTCCGGACTGGCACGACCGACAGCGCATGGAACGAGTGAAAATTCATCAAGCACCGTCTGTAAAAAAGGCAACTGAACTTCCAAAGAGTGTTCGAGCGCATGTGCTGCATCGCTGACCACCACTTGTGGTAAGTCGGCAAGGCCGGCTATTGCTTCCCTATCCACGGGAACAACGCCTAACGGTGTGGCGAATGCGCGGCTAGTGGGCAAGGCCAAGCCATTAACAGCAACCCGATGCGTCGGACCGAGCAGAATAACTCGCCGTATCCTGCCGCGTAAAGCCACCAGCGGCGCGTAAACACTGGCGGCAACGGCTCCAGAATAGACATAACCTGCATGCGGCACAATAATCGCCTTCGCTTTACCTCCCGGACAAACCTGCTTCGCCTTGGCCAGCATCGCAGCCACCTCATACGCCAACTCTGCCGGTATTTCCGGATAGAACATTCCAGCGACCGCTGCGGGACGAATTTTGCCGCCACCGTCCCTGGAAAACTTATTTTTCGAGGCTGTTCTTAAATTTGAATCGTAATCATAGTTCATCGACAGTCCCCTTCATTGGTCATCTTCCTTTCAATTTATGATTGAAAGCTATAAGGCGTTAGTGCAATGTCTTTTTATTTGATCATTTAATATCAAGATATTAATCTATTATTTGAACTAATTACCTTGTCGAACTACGGACATTTCTCCCCACTTGCTCCCGCATCTCAAAATTTAGCTCTTCGCATAGAGGAGCGATGCATTCATAGCTTAGTTGGTAGCACACTAGCCTTCAAGCTGCTGGATCTCGGCAGTTCGGGCCATGAAGAGGAGCAAGAGCATGACAAGAAGGAGGAGTCGGAAGCACTCGCCGACATTCAAAGGACAAGTGGCGATGGCCGGGCTCAAGAGCGAGCGGGCCGCCGCCCTCTATAGCCAGATCGGTTCGACCAAGTTCAACGGCCTTGCTCTGAAGGCTTGTCTGCGCTTCGTCATTGACCGGATCGCCGAGCATTCGGTCAATCGCATCACCGATCTCCTGCGTTGGGCAGTGGCATCGCAGATTGTCTCGCCATCCGCTGCTCTCCCCTGAGTTCTAATCCAAGACGGTGGTGGCAGGACACTTACTTTTTTCCGAGGGAAGCTCATCTATTCCACTAGATAGAGATCTAATGGAAAATCTAGGTTCATCCGGCACCAGTTGCGGGGCGGGGGGATACAATGCCATCCACGTTTCTTTCGCTCCGTTTGCGGAGGGGGCGTAACTTTGGAGAAAAGGAAGGAAGTTCAATGAGCCAGGAAATTGCATGGACCAAGCGCTACCGCGACGCTGGGGAGGAGTATCTGTTCGGGACTGAGCCGAATCGTTTTCTCGCGCATCGGGCCGCGCTTTTACAGAATGGGCGAACTGCGCTGTCGGTCGCCGATGGTGAGGGCCGAAACTCGGTCTGGTTGGCCGAACAGGGGCTCGACGTGACGGCGATTGAAATTTCTGCACTTGCCGTCGAAAAAGCCCGGCGGCTGGCGGCTGGGCGACAGGTCGACGTCCGTTTTGTGCTAGCCGACATGCTGGCACCGAGCTTTATGCAGAGTTGGCCTCCGGCTAAAACACACAACATGTTCGACTGGGTATTCGGTATTTTCATCCAGTTTGTCGGCCCCGAGTGGCGCGACAAGCAGTTTGCCGTGATGAAAGGCTTAACACAGCCGGGCGGCAGAATCCTGTTGCACGGCTACACGCCCAAGCAGCTCGATTACAAAACCGGGGGGCCATCGACCGTCGAAAACCTCTATACCGAAGCCATGCTGCGCGAAGCCTTCGCCGACTGGGAAATTGAAGAACTCGTCGAATACGAAGATGATATTGCCGAGGGGTTGGGGCACAAGGGACATTCGGCCCTGATCGGCCTGATTGCCAGAAAACCTTAAGCAGGTACAAGTTCGGCCAAGGCCGGCTACCGACAAGCCGAACACTCGTCGTCAGCCGGCGCTGCAGGCGAAATGGATTAGGTCGAAGCATTGCGCCGATGTATAGGGCTGGCATCTGCGGCGATATGTCGCAGGTGCCAGCGTTCTCTTTTCGTTACTATTCGCGTCGCTTTTTGTTTCATCAACGGGCTTATGGCACTCTATTACGCGCTTCCCCGGCAACTGGAACCCCCATTTTGGCGTCGTTGCCTGTCGTTTGGCTCGGTGCTGGGCCTGCATGGCTTGGTTTTATTGCTGGCTTTGGGTTTGGCCGCACGGCCCGATCTGATCCAGCCGCTACAGGCACTGACCGTGCGCATGCTCGAAATAGCTCCGACGCCCGCCAAAGTTGAACGGCCAAAACCTAAACCGCTTATTCCGCCACCGCGCAAGGCTACGCCTCCGCCCGTTTTGCTCACTCAGCCCACCCTCTTGACGGCAGGCAGTGTGCTCACCACTGCTTCCAGCTTCGTCGTTGCTGCACAACCTGAAACGCGTTCCGTCGAAAGTCGCCCTGCGCCGCCAGCTCCCGCCACTATCGTAGCCGCTCGCTTTGACGCCGACTATTTGCAGAATCCCAAACCGATCTATCCTACCCTGTCGCGTCGTCTGGGCGAGGAGGGAAAAGTTGTACTGCGAGTGCGCGTCACGGCGCAGGGGTCTGCGCTAAATGTCGAGATCAAACAATCCTGCGGCCACCCGAGGTTGGATGAAGCCGCACGGGCTGCTGTCGAGCAATGGCGCTTTGTGCCTGCGCGACAAGGGGGAGAAGCTATTGAATCAACAGTGCTGGTACCGTTGCACTTCGCGCTGGATAATTAAGGTGCGTTAATGCGCACGCTATCGTCAAGGAGCAATAAGCAATGCAGATGGAACTCGGGCTTTCGCACTTCTGGGCGCAAGGCGACGGCATCAGTCGTTCGGTCGCGGCCATTCTCTTTCTGCTATCGGTCGCTAGCTGGTACTTGATGGCCGGCAAGATTCTGGCGTTGGCTCAGGCGCGACGCTGCCATGCGCGCGCCTTGAATGCATTCTGGGGGGCCGAGTCGTTCCCGGCGGCAATGGAAGCCTTGCGCCTCGAAGACACGAGTGGCATTTTGACCCGCCTGGCAATAGCGGGCGCCAATGCGGCTGAACTGCATCGCCAGCACGCAACGCGCGGCATCGGGGCCGGTGTTTCGGCCAGTGAATTTGTTACCCGTGCGCTGCGTAACCAGATTGTCGAGTCGCAGGCCAAAATTGAAAGTGGCCTGACGTTTCTAGCCTCGGTGGGATCCACTTCGCCGTTCATCGGTTTGTTCGGCACGGTGTGGGGCATTTACCATGCGCTGGTCGGCCTGTCGGGTGCAACGCAAGTGGTGCTCGACAAAGTGGCCGGGCCGGTTGGCGAGGCGTTGATAATGACCGCCGCTGGCCTCTTCGTCGCCATTCCTGCCGTACTGGCCTACAACGCTTTTACACGCACCAACCGCCTGACGCTGGCTCGCCTCGACGGATTTGCACACGATCTGCATGCCTATTTGGTCACCGGTCTGCGCGGCCATCCCGGCGACAAACTGATCGATCTCGATGCGGCGCGCGTGGTGCGTAGCGCCTGAACCTGAGTATCTTCGGAGGATAGTTAACGTATGTCATTCGGGTCGTTTAACGAGGGGGGCAACGCCCAGCCGATGGCCGAGATCAACACCACACCACTGGTCGATGTGATGCTAGTGCTGCTGGTCATTTTTATTATCACCGCCCCACTTTTTCATCAGGCGGTGCCGATTGAACTGCCGCAGGTTAATTCCACCAAGCTGGACGACAAGCCGCTGATCGTTTCAGTAGCGATTGATGGGGACGGCAATATTTATGTGGATGCGGTAGAGGTAGAGCGTTCGGCTCTGGCACTGCGTTTTACCGCAGCAACGAGTGATGGCCAACTGCCGGAACTACATCTACGCGCTGATCGTGCCACGCGTTACGAGCGTGTAACCGAAGTGCTGGCCGAAGCGCAAAGGGCGGGGATCGTAAAAATCGCGTTTGTCACCGAGCACCTCGGAGAGCCGCGCCAATAGGCGGTCCCCAAGGGGGATGCCCGGAGAGCCAATATCCATGCGCTTCTCCAGCCAGTCACCTTTGAGCATTCGTTCAGCGGCCCCCCTTGCTGCCGCCCTTGTCCCAGCCGTAGCGCACCGTCCTCTGCCAGCGGGAATTCGCTGGATTCGTTGACCACGCGGACTTGGTCGGGCGCAGAACGTTGGGGATGGCGGGGGCTGAATGCGGCGTGGACGGTTTGGGGGCGGGCTTGGTTGAGGACTTGGGCTTGCTGGTCATGGCAATTTGGCGTCGGGCGTCGGATTAAAGGCTTGGTATGGGCATCGCCATGTATTTGTTAGGCGGCAACGCCCAGCTTTTGCATTCGACGCCACAGAGTCGTCCGGTCAATGCCAAGAATTTGAGCGGCAATCGCTTTGCTCCCATGCGCTCTCTTGAGCGCAATCGCCAATTCCTCGCGCTGCCCACCCGAGTCGTCACTGTCCATTACTTCGGAAATTTTCGGTTCCAAGTAAGCTTGGGCGGGTGATTCCTGGCTGTATAGGCGAATGTCTTGCGGCAGACTTTCGACATCGACCACTCCGCAGTCTGCACAGATTACCCCGTGCTCGACGGCGTTTGATAACTCACGGATATTGCCCGGCCAGGGATAGTTCATCAACGCATGCCAGGCCGACTTACTGAATTTGATATTGTCAGGATAACCACGCGCCACCAGGTCGTCGAGAAAATGTTTAACCAATATGGGCACGTCGCCCACCCGCTCGCGCAAAGGTGGGATGGAAAGCGGAATGACTGAGATGCGATAGTAAAGATCGGCGCGAAATTCCCCCTTCCCCACGGCGCTCCGCAGGTTCACGTTTGAAGCACTAACCATGCGAGTGTTAACGCTGATCGTCTCGTTTGAACCAACCATCTGGAAGCGACGTTCCTCAATGGCATGCAATAGCTTTGCCTGCAGATGCAGCGGTATCTCGCCAATTTCATCGAGAAACAATGTCCCGTTGTTGGCGGCAGAAAATTTCCCCTGCCGCTGATCAATCGCCCCTGTGAACGCCCCTTTTACATGGCCAAAAAATTCGGACTCCATCAGCATTTCGGGAATCGCCGCACAGTTAACTTCGATCAAAGGCTGACGGGAGCGCTGGCTGTATTCATGAATAAGCCGTGCAAAACAACTCTTACCCGTTCCCGACTCGCCTTGCAGAAGAACTGAAGCATCCGTGGCCGCGATCTGGCGAGCACGTTCGAGTAATTTAAGCACCTCCGGGTTGCTACTGATCAGCCCACAAGCGCCACCCGTTTGCAAAGTTGCTTCAAGACGCCGCCTGGCACTGACATCGCGAACGATAATGACCCGAACTTCGTCTTGGCGGCGACTGGAAAACAAACGCCGCACCGTAAATTCCAGGAAGCGGACAACTTCCCCCGCATGCACCTTCTCTTCAAAACGAAGCTGACGATCACTCGATTTAACAATCCCATACTGCTCGCCCGAATCCAGTGCAGCACGGGTCATTCGTTTGCTCCAATTCAGCTTCCCGAGATCGTTCAACGTCCGGGGGGTAAACCCATCTCCCAGTCCGAATAATTCCTTGACTATCGAGTTGTAGTAGGTAATTTTTCCATCGGGTAGGGCAATAACTATCCCGTCTTCAATCTGATCGATCACCGAGGCCAATATTTCACGGGTAGCCGATAAATGAAACGCAGACTCACCCACGTTGCTCGACGTTGCACTCATAAAGATCCCCAACGTTATGTTTTATAAAACAAATAAACTTAATGCGTAAGTAGTTTACGCCTATTACCCCAAAGACTGCAACATCGGCGCAACACGCACCATTCTCCATATTCGTTAATAATCAAATGCTTATTATTGGCATAGCAATTGCTGTAGTGGGTGTAAGAAATTGGGCGAATCGTGTGGTCCATTACACCCTCTAAAGAAAAGTGATAGATTACGGATTCCAAATTTGACAGTTGATTCCTCAGGAGGAGAGAAGAGATGGCCGCTTTATTTTCAGAAGACTGGATGACCGATTTCGGCAACGCTTGGAACGACGACCCGGAACTGGGTGACGCATTGGCAAAGATTAGTTTTAACTCGGTGATCGCCTATGGATTAGAGGGTGAGGCTGCACCGCGTGGTGTATTGACGGTAGAAAATGGATATGTTGTCAAAGCGGGGGCTTACACCAATGAGCAATTAAGCTGGGATTTGCGCGCATCTCCGGCCGATTGGGAAAAGTGGTGTTCAAAAGGACTGGGCATGGTTGGCCTGGGTTTGGCTTACACCACCGGTAAACTCAAGTTCAAGGTGGGTGACTACGGTGCTATGGTGAAAAATCCGGCGATGGCAGGACCGTTCATCAAGAGCTTTACCGCAATGGGTACGGTGCCACGCGGCTAACGGCAAGCAGGACAGATCCGACGGGCCATTTCGAGCCTGTCAAATTAATCAAACTTGATAGTGGGTGTCCGAGCGGCTGAGGCCGCATAAATCGTGGCTTGAGCCACTCACACAAAACGCTGCTTCATGTTGACTGCCGACGAGGCGACGCTAAATGGCTGGTATCAGAGAGGGTAAAACGCGATGACAAAAAAAACAATCGCAAGTATGGTCGCTTTGTTGGTTGTTGTTGGTCTTCTGGGCTGGTTACTTGGTCGGGGTGGTAAGGAAGATAAACATACGACTGTTTTCAAGGCGCCAGCCGAGCAATTAGTCTCCTCAGTTGGCAGTAGCGAAGTTGTTCAGCAAAGCCTTGTAGCGCGTACCAAAATGGGAGGCTACGTCGAGCCGCGTCAGGTTGTACATTTGAAAGCCCAGTCGGGCGGGCGGGTAGTTTTCATTGCCGGCCGCGAGGGAACATCGGTGGGAGCGGGACAGGTAGTGGTCGGACTCGACGAAGACCAGTTGATGACCGAATACCGTGGTGCTTGGGCTAACCTGTCCAGTGAAATGTCCACCATACAGAATGCCCAAGTGCAGCTTTACAACAAATTGCATGGCCCGGCTACGTCCCCTATGGGTGGTCCTGCCTACGATGCCTACGACCGGGGTACTGTACCGTTTTACAATATGATGCAGCAGACGATGCCTTTCTTCGGAGGTCAGCAACTTCAGTCGCAATCGGCCCAGCAGCATTCTTACCCAAATCGTAGCCAGGCAAGAGCAGACTACGAACGGCAGCAGGCAACACTGGTAGGATCGCAAGCCAAGATCGACGCCCTCGAAACCCAGTTGCGCGACCGTCGCAGCATTGCCCCTTTCCCCTCTGTAATTCTGACCAAGCACGTTAACCTGGGCGATACAGTACAACCTGGGCAAGCTCTAATGGACATCGCACAAACGAATCAACTCGACTTGAAGCTGGAGGTTCCGGCCCGTCTGGTGATGGATTTGCGTCCGGGTTCAACGGTGCCAGTCATGCTCGAAGGCAACGTCACGGTCGAAGGCTTGGTTGATCAGATATTTCCTGGCGCTAACTCAGCCCAGCACACGGTAACTGTAAAAATTATGCTGCCGCTCGATGCGCCTGCCGCACCCGGCATGTACGCCTCGGCTCTGCTGGCAGAACCGCCCATTCCAGGCGAGCTTGTTAGCTCACCCATTATCCCATCGTCAGCACTGGTCTATCGGGGAAGCCTGCCTTCAGTATTCGCAATTGGTGCCGATGGCAAGGTTGAATTACGTGTAATCCGTATCGGGGAAACCCAGGGGGGCCGCGTTATCGTGCTTTCCGGGTTGAAAGCCGGAGAAAAGGTCGTAACCTCGCCATCGCAAGGGATGCGTTCGGGCGACTCGATCTACGACAACCGCCCATAAGAATTGCATGAGCATAAACGGGACCACAAGGGAGGCGTCGGCATGGCCGAAGAAGTAAAACAAGAAAACAAGCCCGAGCAAAACGGTATGGTTGCAACGGATAAGAGTGAAGTCGCTTACAAGGTGGGATTCGCCGGGTGGTTCGCGGTAAAGTTTATTCAGTCACCCTTAACACCATTACTGCTGATTGCCAGCTTTGTTATCGGCATGCTGGGAATGATCATCACGCCGCGCGAGGAAGATCCCCAGATCTCCGTGCCAATGGCCGATATATTTGTCTCCTACCCTGGCGCGTCAGCCGAGCAGGTTAAAAATCTGGTAGCTGAACCGCTGGAGCGGCTGATGAGCGAGATCAGCGGCGTCAAGCATGTTTACTCCATGTCCAGAGACGGAAACGCGCTGGTTACGGTACGTTTTCACGTCGGCCAGCAGATGGAACCGTCGCTTATCAAGCTTTACGACAAATTATCGTCGCACATGGACGTCATTCCAAAAGGGGTGCTGCCTCCCCTTGTTAAACCTAAAGGGATTGACGACGTACCGGTGGTCACGCTGACCTTGTCATCCAAGGTGCACGACATTGTTACGCTGCGTAAGCTAGCAATGGACGTGCAGCAACGCGTTAAATCTTTACCCGATACAGGGCAAAGTTTTGTTGTGGGTGGAAGTCCGGAGCAAGTGCGAGTTGAAGTCGATCCAGCGCGTTTGTCTGCCTATGGTGTAACACTAGGACAAGTAGCACGCGCAATCACATCTGCTAATCAACGAACTCAGGCTGGTGATTTTGTCGACGGTAATCGTTCATTTACTGTTTTCTCCGGTGAGTTTTTGCACGATGCACGCCAGGTAGGTGACTTGATTATTACGGTGATCGACACCCGCCCGGTTTTCTTGCGTGATTTAGCGCGAATCAGCCAGGGAGAAAGCGAAACGAAGACCATCGTTACGCATACTCAGCGCGAAGGTGCTCGAAGCTTTGGAACCTATGAAGCCGTAACTGTCGCCGTTGCTAAAAAGCGAGGCTCCAACGGCGTCGATGTGGCACATAGTGTCATGCAGGAAATCGAGGCGCTAAAAGGATCGCTGATTCCTGCCAGTGTGCAGATCCATGCTACTCGCGACTACGGTCAAACGGCTGACGAGAAGGTTTCGGGGCTGATTTTCAAGCTGATTATTGTGACGGTAATCGTGACACTACTGATGTGGCTGACTATGGGCCGGCAGCCGGCCATCATAGTAGCGATTACCATCCCGGTTGTGCTGCTGATGACTCTTGCTGTGGCTTACCTGATGGGCTTTACGATTAACCGGGTGAGCATGTTCGCCCTGGTTTTCGCAATCGGTATTTTGGTTGATGATGCTATCGTGGTTGTCGAAAACATTTATCGACGCTGGCTGGAAAAAAAGAATACCGACACCGAACTTACCGTGCAGGCTGTTGATGAGGTAGGTAATCCAACAATATTGGCAACGTTTACTGTAGTTGCTGCGTTGCTGCCTATGGCTTTTGTCAGCGACATGATGGGGCCATTCATGCTTCCCATCCCTGCACTGGCCTCTGCGGCCATGCTCTTTTCGCTGCTCGCTGCTTTTATCTTTGTCCCCTGGCTCTCGGCGTTGATAAAACCGGACATGCAACAACTGGAAAAGGCGGCTACCCGCGAGCACGCAGAAGGTAAGAAAATTGCAAAATATTACGAGAAACTGATTGGCCCTATCATGGCGGATCGCAGCTTGGGCATGCTGACACTGTTCGCCATCATCTTCGCCATGCTAGCTTCTGTTTCGATGTTTTATTTTGGTGCGGTAGCCTTCAAGATGCTGCCCTTCGACAATAAATCAGAAATCAATATCGTTATCGACTTGCCAGAAGGAACCGACCTTTTTCAAACGGCCAATTTGTCGAATCGAATCGGCGAAACGCTGAATCGGATACCTGAAGTTAACGCGTATCAGACCTATGTTGGAACGGCGTCCCCGTTTAATTTTAATGGACTGGTGCGGCACTACTTCCTGCGTTCGGAGCCGTGGCAAGCGGATATTGCCGTACAGTTAGCCCCCAAGAAAGATCGCAAACGTTCCAGTCATGAGATTGCCATTCAAATCCGGGAAGCACTGCAACCTATGGCACATGCTGCCAGCGCTCGACTGACTATTGCAGAAGCTCCACCCGGACCCCCTGTGTTAGCCTCAATGGTTGCTGAGGTTTACGGGCCTACCGCCGAAACACGGCGCCAGACAGCCACTGATCTGATGCGCATCATAGAAGCAACACCTGATACCGCCGATATCAATACTTTCATGATACGTCCTTACCAGGAAGCTGCATTTGAGATTGATCGCCAACATGCGGGTATGCACGGTGTCAGTGTTGAAGACATCAATCGTGAAGTAACGATGGCGATGGGAGGATTCGCCGTTGGGCCGGTCAAACTGGTGCATGAGCTTGAGCAGACCATAATTGTCATGCAATTGCCACTCTCAGTACGCGGCAACCCAGGTAGCCTGCTAACTCTTCCCGTTCGCAGCCAAACCGGCACATTTGTGCCATTAGGAGAACTCGGTCGTTTTGTTCGCCGCAATGTCAGCCCACCGATCTTTCATAAGGATTTACGTCCCGTTGAGTATGTGACTGCTGAAATCGTCGGTCCCTTGGGAGCACCTCTCTATGGCATGCTCAATGTCGATGCCAGGCTCAAAGATTACCGGACAGCCGACGGTGTAAGCTTACAAGGAACCTATTTTGGGAAGCCGAAAAACCTCGATGTCTCATCGTTCAAATGGGACGGTGAGTGGGAAGTAACTTATGTAACCTTCCGCGATATGGGCTTGGCTTTTGCCGCAGCACTGGTCTTGATTTACATGCTGGTTGTCGCCGAGTTCCGCAATTTTGTTCTACCGGCAGTAGTTATGGCTCCGATCCCCTTGACACTGATCGGGATTATTCCAGGCCACTGGATGCTCGGCGCAGATTTCACAGCTACATCGATGATTGGATTCATTGCACTGGCTGGAATTATTGTGCGTAACTCTATTCTGCTGGTCGATTTTGCCAAAACCAAGGTGCTCGAAGGTATATCCGTCAAAGATGCTGTAGTAATGGCAGCAGAAGTGCGTATGCGCCCGATTGTAATTACCGCCCTGGCACTGGTCATTGGATCGACTGTGCTGCTAACGGATCCAATCTTTCAGGGAATGGCAGTTTCCCTGCTGTTTGGATCCATCGTCGCCACTTTTCTTACGCTGGTTGTCATTCCACTAGGCTGTCTGTCGGCCCACAAGGCCTTCTGTGCTCCAGATATCAATGGTAACGAACCTAATTGTTCTCCCAGGCCTAGTTCCCCCCCCCCAGGTCGGCCACAACGCCTGCAAAAGACTGGGGCGGTAGAGGGCGAATCGAGGGTTGCAGAAACGCAATCCTCATCTGTAGCAAGTGGGAGACCGCCCCGTTTACAAAAAGGATTGGCACAACAAGAACCATCCTCCTCAACACCGCTTGCGGTTAGCAGTGGTCGTCCAGCACGACTGGAGAAAAAATCGGCACTAGCTGAAGGCACTCCAATTGTGCCGCCAAACACGGTCTTGCCGCCAGAGGCTTCGCTAGCTAACAACAGCCCACCATTGAGTACCCGCCCACCGCGTTTGCGCAAAGCAGAGGAAGTCAAAGCAGAGGAAGTTACTCCCTCTACGACGGTAGGAGCTGTCGCTGAACCAATTGTGGGTGAAGTAGAGCTTGCCAAAGTGCCGCTTGTGGAAGCATCTCCTACGGACGCTACGGTACCTGAAATTCTAATTGAGGCTCCCGTCATTGAAATGCCTCTTGTCGAAATGCCAACCGTTACAACTGTTGCCACTGCAGCGACAACAGCACGCCAAGTTGCTGAAACGCCTAAACCTGCACGCACTAAGCCAAAGCCGTTATCGCCCAAAAAGGCTTTGGAACTTAATCCTCCTGCGACTATACAAAATGAGCCGGCAACTAAGCCACAATTGGCGGCGAAGGAATCGCCTAAATCTGCTGTGCTACCTGTTGCTAATAAGGTAGCTCTGGCTACTGAGCCATCATCATTTGCCAAACGCAAGCCGCGTGGCATCCGAATCAAGACAGAAGACACTGGGGAGGAGTAATTCATGCAAACCAATCGACTTATCGGAATATCCCTGATAATGAGCCTGGCCTCACCCCTTTCGTGGGCGGCAACTTACTACGAACTGGCTGGACGTTACGCCGCAAGCAACGGACAAAAACAGTACTCACCTTCAGCTCCCATTAGCCCAGGCGTTACGATTCAGCCCTACGGGATGCCTGTGCACATGTACAACGGCCACCAGCCACAGATGCAATTGTATTACCCACCTCCGCCCCAATTCCCGATGACGGGTACTAGCGCAATGCCGATGATACCTGCCGGAACTAACGGTGTACCGAGTCAGCGACAAATGCGTTGGTCGTATGGACAAATGAACGCTGCTAGCGATCCTTTCAATACGTGGGGCCTAAGTACTCAAGGAATGTACGTGCCTTGGAGTACGCCGACATCATCATGGACTAATGCGCAAGGCTGGGACTGGTGGCGCAATCGTGCGGGGGATGGTGGGCCAGCCTCACCACTTTGGTAGTTTGCGAAGACAGTAATCGGCTTCAAGGATCCTACAAATAACACAAGATCACGACCTGCTTATTTCTGGTGTTAATCGGAGAAGCATCAAGGTGGCAGCATTAAATGAAGTTGTTTTAAAGAAGTTGTTGTGTTTTTTATTAACCAAAAAGGAGCACCTAATGAACAAATCTTTCAATCTCAAAGCCATCGTTCTGGCTATGGCCATGAGCGCCGGTGCTGCCAGTGTTGCAGTGGCTGCACCTCCTCCCCCGGGACCTTACATGTCGCCTAACAACTACCAAGGAGCCCCCAACCAGCAGCAGGCTCCGCAGGGGCAACAGGTACAGCAAAATCCACAGGGTAATTACTACAATGGCCCGGCACGCGGCTATGGCAATGGCTGGAACAACAACGGTTATTACGACGGTTATGGTAACGGTTACGGAAATGGCTACGGCAATGGTAACGGGTACGGTAATGGCTATGGAAATGGCTACGGCAATGGAAGAGGTTATGGCAGCGGGAACGGCAACGCCAACGGCAACATGACTTTTGGTTTTGGTGGCGGCGGTAGCGGTAACGCCAACAATAGCTGGAATGGCAATGGCGGCGGAAATGGCTATGGCAATGGCTACGGTAACGGCAATAATGGCTGGAATGGCAACGGAAACAATGGCTGGGGCGGCTGGTAATCGTCGTCCGTAAACAAACAAAAAATGCCTTCTTCAGTAACTTTCTTTTCCGCTAAGGCATTTTGCAGCACCCCCTCCGTAGGGAGGGGCGTCATCGGCACCTCGGTTATTCCTACAGAGGTCGGTGAATCATCAATCGTTAGGAGGGTTTTGACATGATGTCTATGAAGAAACGTTTAATTACTGCATCGGTGGTCCTCGCTACCTTGGCGCTTCCAGGAATCGCCAGTGCGCAGTACAACAACGGATGGGGTGGCCCTGGTTGGGGCAACAACGGTTGGAACAACGGCTGGGGCAATGGCAACGGCTGGGGCAACGGTAACGGCTGGGGCAATGGCAATGGCTGGGGCAACGGTAACGGCTGGGGCAATGGCTGGGGCAACGGTCGTGGTAATGGAAGTTTTGGCTTTAGCATGAATACCAGCGAAAACTTTGGCGGTAACGGATGGGGTAATGGTAACGGCTGGGGTAATGGTAACGGATGGGGTAACAACGGCTGGAACAACGGATGGAATAACGGCGGGGGCAATGGCTGGAATGGCCCGTGGCGTCGCGGCTGGTGGTAACAGTGTAATTCTCGGATGGCGACTTGCCGTTCGATCTCATGTCCTAGCCGAGCCACAATCAATGGCTCGGTCAGGATAATCGATTATCAAACTTTCCTGGAAAGTGTGTCATGCTGAAAAAATCACTTAATGCAATTATCTGGCTGGGGCTGACAGTACTAGTCGTTGTCTTGGTCTACAAAAATACTGACTGGTTCAAGCCGGCAGCCGACAAGGCTATGGATACGATCGCGAGTGCTGTCAACAAAGCGCCAGCCGGGCCTTTTGGTAAGAACGTTTCGGAAGAGATGCTTAATAAAGGGCGGGACGCCTTTGCTGTTGGCGATATGGAAAGCTCTGTTGCTGCTTACAAGGACTATCTCAAATCGAATTCAAGCAATGCAGATGCCCACGGAGAACTCGGCAACGTTTATTACTTGACGGGCCGATATCAGGAAGCCGCCCAAAGTTACTATGATTCGGCCAAGTTGCTGATTGAGCAAAAGCAGACGGATCGGGTACCTGCCTTATTGCCTGTAGTCGCTCAGGTAAACCCTGCATTAGCGGATGAACTAGCCCAGAAGTTACCGCAGCCTCCACAACAAATGGCTCAGCCAGGCATGCAAAGCGCGCAACAACCCCCACAAAGTGCAATGCGTTACCATTAATAGCTTCGTTGTATCACCAACGCAGTGCAACGGGAATGAAACATAAGTAATGGATAGGTGCAGTAGAAAGGTGGAGATAATGAACAGAATAAAAAAACTCCTCGGAGCATGGCTGGCAGTTGCGTTGTTTTCCTCAGTGTTTCACGCACATGCCGGTCAAACACCAGGAGTTTCAACGCCTTGGAATGGGCCTTGGGGTGGTGGTTATCTTAACGGAGCCCCCTATTCGCCTTGGAGCAGCCCTTATGTTTCAGCCGGTTACCCGGTAGGTGCGCCTGGCTTATATGGCGGCGATACTGCCTATCAACCACCTCCTGGGCCACAGCCAAAACAGTTGCCGGGAGGTGGGTATTTCCTACCCCCAGGGCCAGGAGGAGGAATATTGCCGGGAGCTTATTCTCGGTAACGATAGGGTGCTGGACATTCTGCCACTATAGGTATCTTGGGCGGTATGGCTGGCAATGACCGATACGAGTCACTTTTTGAAAATTGAGAACGATAATGAAGAAGTCCTTGTTACTCGTAACACTGTTGTTTGGGGTAAACCTGCTGGCTGTCGCTCCATCTGCGATTGCTTTCGGAGACGTTAATATGAGTCCATTTGGGAGTGGTGGTAGCCCTTGGAGTGGTGGCGGTATGCCGTGGGGTGGTAACCAAAATGGCGGGGGAATGCCTTGGGGAGGTGGCGGTAGCCCATGGAACGGCGGTGGTATGCCGTGGGGCGGTAACCAGAATGGCGGGGGAATGCCGTGGGGAGGTGGCGGTAGCCCATGGAACGGCGGCGGTATGCCGTGGGGCGGTAACCAGAATGGCGGGGGAATGCCTTGGGGAGGTGGCGGTAGCCCTTGGAACGGCGGCGGCATGCCATGGGGTGGCGGCTTCGGGCCATGGTAATAGTAGGCTAATTCTGGACTAGAAACATCGGGGACACACAATGATCACCGTGATCGGTAATCTCAAAGGCGGCTCAGGAAAAAGCACCGTCGCTTTTAATCTAGCGATCTGGCTTGCATGGAAGAAGCGTGAAGTCAAACTACTCGACCTTGACCCGCAGAAAACATTGACAGATCTTGTCCAAGTGCGTAATGAGGAAGCCTATCAGCCTGGCCTGACAATGCTTCCATCTGATATGCCTTTAGAGAGGTTGAGCCGCGAAAGCGGCGATATTCTGGTCGACGTGGGAGCCGCGAACATGGCGGGTATGTACTCGGCAATCAGCCAGGCACAACGCCTGCTGATTCCTGTAGTACCAGGACAAGCTGATGTATGGTCAACGCAACGCTTTCTAAGCATGATTGCTAGTCACCGTCACGAAGGCTGCGAAGTATTGACTTTTCTGAATCGTGCAGCGGCAGTTGGTGATCCCAAGGAAACAAAAGAGGCCGCGACTGCGATTTCTCAACTCAAGTCCGCCAAACTTCTATCGGCACGTTTGGGGCAGAGAATCTGGTTCTGTAGAAGTCTCAGCGAAGGACTCGCTGTATTTGAAATGGAACCACGCACAAAAGCCGCTCAGGATTTCCTGAAGCTGACTAAAGCTTTGTATCCCTCAATTAACGATAAGCAACCGTGGAAGTAGTGGTGCAGACTCATGACTGAAGAAATTAACTATAGGCAAGCCCGCTCCTCCACGCGAAACGGAAGTTTTGGACTGATTTTTGTCCTCCTGTTATTGGCTTTATTGGTATTTTCTTTCTGGTATCAACGCGACGATGGTAGAACCTATGGTGACGCCGCCTTACTTGAAGCGCAAGCCTTCAAATCAAAGGCGTTGCAGAAGATGCACGCACTGTATGATTGCGCAATACATGGATGCGCCAATAAGGCCCCTCTTCTGTCTGACAATGCTGAGGTCGTCAATGATACAAAAATGCAAGCAAGCCCGAACACCTTACCGCCCACGCAAGATTCGATAGTTGTGCCAAGCCAGCCTATTATTTTATCTACAACTGAAAGACAAAAACCTACCGCACCTCTCCCCCCCCCTATTCCCTCGCCTGGAATGATGACTAACCCAGCAGCCCCAAGTGTGGATGTTCTTCCAGGTGCCAGCAGCGCAACTCAGGCACTGGCTGCTAGTGCTCAACCGGTACATCCAGCACAACTACCAACACCTCTGGCCGTCCCCTTTTCTGCAGTATCACCAAACGCTCAAGTGATGGCACTCCCAATAATGCCAACCAACCCAACTGAGCAAAGTACTCAGACTTATTCGGCACTACCAAGCCAACCCGCCCCACCCGTTGGCGTTTATCAGCAACAACCGAGGTTGCCATTGTTGCCGAGGAGCGACGATGATAGCCAACGCCAACAAACACATAGCATTTTACTCGCGGCACGCCAGCTAACCGTGGAGGGGCATTATCAAGAAGCAGTTTCCCTCTATCGGAAGCAACTTTCCAAAAATCCTAATGATGTTGATGCTTATGGAGAATTGGGAAATGTGCTATGGCTCACCCGGCATTACGCAGCAGCAGCACAGAATTATTACGAGGCAAGCACTAGATTACTTGATCGCGGATTACCCGAAGCAGCGAGGCCTCTGCTGCCGATAATTGAACGGTTTGAACCCGTCCTGGGTAATCTACTTAGGCAAAAATCGGCGCAGATCGACTACTAATAAGCCAATAGCCACAAAAAAGGAGAACAGCATGCCAAGGAAGCACCCATCCGAAAACCAAGCCTCATTAAAAGAGGGCGATGAGTATCTCAAGAAAGCTTATACCCCAGGTATTCCGACCAAACCCCACTATGTAGCCTACATGGATAGAGCAGAAGCCGGCTTACAAAAAGTCAAGATTATTGTTTTTTTTGGCATGACCGCCTTCATCATTACTGCCATCCTGGGTTATTACCTCATATTCAAATTGTCGCGAGATTCTGCCGAAATGGCTTCCACGATGAGGGATATGGCCCAGTCGATCAAATTAATGCACCCTATGTCGGACAACATGGCACAGATGAATCAATCACTTCTACAAATGAATGAATCGACAAACCGTATGCAGTATTCAGTTGGTCATATGGATAGAACTTACACGAAGCCGATGAATGTTCTTAACAGATTCATGCCTTGGGGGGGCGAGCCGACATACCGTCCTGCAACACCGTTTGTGCCGTTTCCACAACCACAAAACAGATCTCAAAATAACGGCCCTGAGCAACACTAAATACTGATTTTCAGAGCTTTCGACAGAGAGGTATTTCGATGAGTGAGAAATCACTAATCCTGATTTTTCTTCTGCTTGCGCTAGCATCCCTGCAAGGATGCTCGAGTATAGATCGAACATCATTAGACGAGACCCAATCTGCCGAGCAAGCTCCAGTATTTATCGCGAACCCATCGTCAATCGCACAAACGGAAGCTGCTGCCGCATCAACGGTTAGTATTGAAAACACGACGGCAGTATCGGAAAACCCATTACCTGCCACAGAGAAAACAGTAGTGATTGAAAATGCAGTGAACCTTCCCGCTGCAACTGAGCCAAAACCTAGCCCAATTTCACCTATAGTTCCTCCTATTGTCGAAAGTAAAACAAAGGCGAAGGCAAGCGCAGAAGGTGAAAAACAAGCAGTAAAAAGCGCCGATTATCTCGGAGCGGCACGCCGAGCATTTTCAGCAGGAGATCTAAACTGGTCGTTGCACTATTACCGCACTTATCTGAAAACAGAAAAACGGGATGCCAACGCTTGGGGGGAATTGGGTAATGTCTTTTTTTCTGCCGGCAACTTAGTGGATTCGGCCCAAGCCTACTTTAACGCGTCCAATATTCTGATCGACCAAGGGCAGACCACTCAAGCGACCCGACTGATACCTAGCATTCGGGCAGGTAACCCACGCCTGTCAGAAGCGCTCGAACAAAGATTGGCAAAGAATAAAAAGTAGGCGATAACTCAAGACTAGCTTGATCAGAAAGTACGTAATAACTCCTTCAGGGAAAAGTACTGTAGCGAAATTTTCAAGAGGGAAGCGGCGCAAACAGTGCTGCAATGTCGTCGCTACCAAACTTCACGTCAACACCGTGATCTTCGGACAGAATGCCTGCGGCAAGTTCGGCCTTGCGTTCCTGTAAAGCCAGGATTTTTTCTTCGATGCTACCCGCAACGATCAGTTTATAGACAAAAACCGCTTTGTCTTGTCCGAGGCGATGCGCACGATCTGTGGCTTGGTTCTCGACGGCAGGATTCCACCAAGGATCATAGTGAATCACCGTGTCAGCGGCGGTCAGATTGAGTCCGACGCCGCCTGCTTTCAAGCTAATCAGGAAAATGGGGATTTCACAGCCCTGAAAGCGACGAACCGGCGTTTCCCGATCGACGGTATCGCCTGTAAGGATCACATAGTCCAGCTTTGCCGCCTTTAACTCGACTTCGATCAGCGCCAGCATGCTGGTAAATTGCGAGAACAATAATATTCTTCTCCCCTCCTCGACCTGCTCTGGCAACATAGTCATTAGCAGATCGAGCTTGGCCCGTTCCTTAACCTTTTGTGCCGATGCGACCTTGACCAAACGTGGATCACAACACACCTGACGCAATTTGAGTAACGCATCGAGAATGACAATCTGACTGCGGTTAAATCCTTTGGAGGCAATCTCCTCGCGAACTTTCTCATCCATTGCTGCACGCACTGCTTCATAAAGATCGCGTTGACTACCTTCAAGTTCCACAGTACGCACAATGATGGTCTTCGGCGGCAACTCGCGTGCCACTTCCTCCTTTTTACGGCGCAGGATAAAGGGTCGAATGCGCCGGGCGAGCAAATCCCGACGGCGCGCGTCCCCTAGTTTCTCAATAGGGGTGCGCCAGTACTTTGTAAAAGAGTTGCTGTCTCCCAAGAAGCCCGGCAATAGAAAGTCAAATTGGCTCCACAATTCACCGAGATGATTTTCGAGCGGCGTACCCGTCAAACAGAGGCGGTGTTTAGCCTCGATCTTGCGGACGACTTCGGCTCCCTGACTACGAGCATTCTTAACCGTTTGTGCTTCGTCAAGAATCAGCAAGTGATAACTGTGCTTGCGTAATTCTTCAGCATCGCGCCAAAGTAAAGGGTAGGTAGTCAATACCACATCGTGTTCTGCAATGCCGCCAAATAAGCTTTTACGCTCTGGTCCATGCAGCGAGAGAACCGACAAACCTGGTGCGAAGCGCGCTGCTTCATTCTTCCAGTTAAAGATGAGGGAGGTTGGCAAAACAATCAGACTAGGACGATCTAGGCGGCCAGCCTCCTTTTCGAGCAGCAGATGAGCCAGTGTTTGCGCTGTTTTACCAAGTCCCATGTCATCAGCAAGAATGCCCGAAAGATTTTGTTCGCGCAAGAACTGCAACCAAGCAAGCCCCTCCTTCTGATAAGGACGCAATTCCAGGCCTAGACCATGTGGTGGATCAATGTGACTGATACCCTGTGCAGCCCTCAATTGATCGGCAAGCGCCAGAACATCTCCCTGGCCTTTGAACTGCCAACGACTCAGGTCATTGAGTTCAATTAGTCTAGGAGCATCAAAGCGAGAAACCCTGAGCGTTTCGCCACCAGCAAAACCATCAAAAAGATCGATCAGCGTAGATGCCAGCGGTTTTAGCCGTCCGGCAAGCACGCGAATGCTCTGGTTGGCCGGTGTTTTAAGTTCGATCATTTCAAGATCGGAAATCCCTTCAAGTACAACGGGATCCAACCAACGCGTATCGCGCTTGAACAGCGCAGCCAGCAACGGAGCAAGGGGTAAGCGAGCACCTTCGACAATGATGCCCATATCGAGGTTGAACCAACCGCTTTCAGACTCCACCAACTCGGCTTCCCAAGCCTCCACCTCAAGTACATGGTGGCGAAAGCTATTTGCGAATTCGATTTGCCAACCAGCGCTGCGTAGGGCAGGAACGCTGTCGTGCATGAAAGCCCACCAATCGGTTTCACAAGACAAGCCGTAAGCCCCATCCGGTGGGGCACCAAAGGTATGGAGAGCGTAACTCGGTATTTTCTGCAAACCACGATCAGCCAGCAGACGCATCAGCGTATGCTCCTGTTCGGTTTTGCGAATAACGTGAACGGTTTCTCCATCGGGCAACGTGTTGAATTCGCGTACTTCGTCGGCCCTTACCTGCGCATCGGCATAACGAAACACCGGCAAAGCGACATCAAAAGGACCTCCTCCGTAGCTGGCTCCGTAGTCGCGCCAGTTGCGGTTACCGTGAGTCTGCAGCGTCTCCAAGTGCAGTATCGGTACTGGCATGGCATCGATCTGACGTAGATGAGCGCTGGCGTCTTCGAGGGGGATAGGCAACTCGGGGGCGTGCTCGCTCAACGCTTTGGCAACCAGCGCCGCTTCCTTATCCGAAAGTGGCGGCAAGGAAAATAGACGTGCAATCACCGCAGGGTTACCGCCTACGTCCAAGGTGCCGATTAAACCCTCATCAAGATCGACGTACCACGGTGGCTGCAGAGGAATAACCAAGTCGGCCACGGGTGTGGGTTTCAGAACAGGTGCTTGCCGACCATTGGCGTCCACCTGCCAAACAACACTGGCCGGTCGCACCTCGCCTTGTTGCAAGGGAGCAAAATCATCTGCGGGATAAAGACGGCCACTCTGCACCATACGCTGTAACAATACACTTCCATGTTTCGGACCTAACCCAAAAGCACGCAAACCCGTCTCATGCGTACGTTCAGCCCACAGCAAGCGCAAAATGCCGAGATCCTCCTCGGTCACAAAATTCGGGGGTTTAACTAAGGTGCGATCAATATTCCACCATTCATCGGCATTGTCCGGATCGCGGCCTTTGCGTACCGTTATACCGAAACCACGCGCATCAGGCGTCCAGTGCAGAATATAAAAAAGCTGGTGGCGATTGACGCTGGGCCTCGTCTTCTTCTTAGTCACCGCTGCCGCGACCATGCGCAACTCTTCTACCCACGAAAGGACGCCGATATTGACGGGCTTGGGTTTGGCACGATCTTCAATCACCCGGAGCAGCGTAGCTGCAACGTGTGTACAGTCACCTCCCATCGGACAGGTACATGTGCCGTGCGTGTACTTCTGGCCTAGTACTACTTCGCGGAACTTAACAACGACCGCATAGGGTTTGCCCGACTCGCCGGGAACAATAGCCTTAATGCTATCCGGTCCAATCTGGAGGTTACGTACCGATGCCTGGCAGCGCTCCGCCTCGGCGATAGTGCGCGCATTGAACCAAAGGCGGACGCTATCGAGCGTAAAACTTGCAGTAGGTGAATCGATTGATGCGGGCATGGTTTAGGGGGTACCGGATAGCAGATTTGCATTTCGTGCGTTAACTCGCAATACCCGAGGCACTGCCCTGGAAGCCGCGCCGATAGGCGTTCTACAGCATGGCTGCCCGGAGAGGCACTGTTGACGCCACTCTCCAGCCCCCCCCCCTGCAGATCGTTTATCCATGCGGGTCTTGGCGGTGCTGCCTGAAACAATCGCCTTAAAGAACAATTTTTCTGCCTGACTTGACAATATTTGTACACCTCTTGAAAACCACAAAATCCAACCACAACTTTCCCGCAAAGAAAACCTGAAAAACACCTCCTGGCAAACCGTCAAGCGCTCAATGATCAACCCCATCAATCGCGAAAATTACCGTATTTGATCGGAAAATCGGTAATTGCCTTGGTCACCATGGTAATGCAAGCTTGCAGATCGTCGCGTTTAGCACCCTGAACGCGCACAGCATCGCCTTGAATACTCGCCTGAACCTTGATTTTCGAATCCTTGATCAGCTTGACAATTTTTTTCGCCAGATCGGACTCGATGCCGATCTTGATTTTTAGCTCTTGCTTGACCTTACTGCCGGAGATTTTCTGGATAGGCTGATGATCCAAGCGCTTGGTACTCTCTTTCTCCTTTTTTTCCATCGCTGGAAACAGCAAATCCTTGATCTGATCGAGCTGAAAATCCGAATCGGCATGCAAGGTAATTACTTTATCCTTTTCGTTCAGATCAATCTTGGCGCTGCTTCCTTTGAAGTCGTAGCGGTTATCGATAGCGCGCCCCGCAACGTCAATCGCGTTGTGTAGCGCCGCCATATCAGCTTCAGAAGAAAAATCAAAAGAAGGCATAAAGTGTTCCTGTACTTTGGTTAGCTTTTGGGTTAATCAACCAAAATGGCAAACATAGTGATAAGCCTCGTCGCAAGCGATGTCGAAAGACGAGTTACCAGGCACACTAAAGGATTGGCCTGGACCATAGTTCGTCCATCCCTCCGCCCCTTGCAGACGAACGCGGCAGGAACCGCCGACGCCTTCCATCACTTCCGGCGCACTGGTATTGAAGGTCAACTCAGACGGTAAAATTACGCCAATAGTCTTCTTGCTGCCATCGGCAAACTGAACCGTATGGCTGACACACTTGCCGTCGAAATAGACATTGGCTTGCTGCACAACACTAACGTTGTCAAATTGCGACATTTTTAAATTCCCCACATTTTTTGGATGACGGCTTTGGTAACGAAACCAAGCATGCCGAAGGAGAGCACGAAAAACAGGACGAAAGTGCCGGTTTTCCCGGCCTTCGATTTCCAGGCGATCTCGCCAACAATAAAAAGCATAAAGAGCATGAAAGCACCGATCCCGAAGGTCATGCCAAAATCGGAAACCTGCTCTTCAGTTAGGCCAAACATATCGTCAATTCTGATCGTTAAATTTTGCGTGCCGCCAGATTGGCAGCAATGCGCAAACGCAAGGCGTTGAGCTTGATGAAACCGGCCGCATCTTTCTGGTCGTAAGCACCGGCATCGTCCTCAAAGGTAGCGATGGTTGAGTCAAATAACGAATCTGTCTTCGAATCGCGTCCAGTGATAATCACATTACCCTTGTAAAGCTTGAGCCGCACCCAACCATTGACCGTCTGTTGCGTCTGGTCGATCAATGTCTGCAGCGCACGCCGCTCGGGGCTCCACCAGTAGCCGTTATAAATCAGGCTGGCATATCGCGGCATCAAGTCATCCTTCAGGTGCGCAACTTCGCGATCAAGCGTAATTGACTCGATGGCGCGGTGCGCACGCAACAGGATCGTGCCACCAGGTGTTTCGTAACAACCGCGAGACTTCATGCCTACATAGCGATTTTCGACGAGATCCAAACGACCGATACCGTGTTTGCCACCAAGCTGGTTGAGCAAGGCCAGCAGTTCATGCGCCGCCATGCGCTGCCCGTTGATCGAAACAAGGTCGCCCTTTTCAAATTCAAGATCCAGATATTCAGCTTTATCGGGAGCGGCCTCCGGGGACACCGTCCAGCGCCACATCGACTCCTCGGCCTCGGCAGCCGGATCTTCAAGGTGACGGCCTTCGTAGCTAATATGCAGCAAGTTGGCATCCATCGAATAAGGTGAACCACCCTGCTTGTGCTTCATGTCGACCGGAATGTTATGCTGTTCAGCGTAGGCCAGCAGCTTCTCGCGCGACAGCAGATCCCATTCGCGCCACGGTGCAATAACCTTGATGCCCGGTTTCAACGCGTAGGCACCCAGCTCGAAACGCACCTGGTCGTTGCCCTTACCGGTGGCGCCATGCGAAATGGCATCGGCGTTGGTCAGGTTGGTGATTTCTATCAAACGCTTGGCAATCAGCGGGCGGGCAATCGAAGTGCCGAGCAGGTATTCACCTTCGTATACCGTGTTGGCGCGAAACATCGGGAAGACAAAATCGCGCACAAATTCTTCGCGCAGATCGTTGATAAATATGTTTTCCGGTTTAATGCCAAATTGTAGCGCCTTGGCACGCGCTGGTTCCAGTTCCTCCCCCTGGCCGAGATCGGCAGTGAAAGTAACGACTTCGCATTGATAGGTATCCTGCAACCATTTCAGGATAACGGAAGTGTCGAGACCTCCGGAGTAGGCCAATACAACCTTGTGGGCACCTAGGCTTCCTGCACAGTCGATGTCGCTCATAGTACTTTCTCTACAAAAGTTAAATAGTGATGCGGCCGAGGAGCAGGTACTCCATCAGCGCTTTTTGTACATGCAGGCGGTTTTCTGCCTCATCCCAAACGACACTCTGCGGGCCATCGATCACCGCAGCCTCTACCTCTTCCCCGCGATGTGCCGGCAGGCAATGCATGAAAACCGCATCGGGTCTGGCGATTCGCATCATTTCGGCATCGACCTGCCAGTCAGCAAAATCACGCAAACGCTCTTCGTTTTCCGCTTCGAAACCCATCGATGTCCACACGTCGGTCGTCACCAAATCGGCCCCACGAGCCGCTTCCATGGGATCGGAAAACTCCTCGAAATGGTCATGGCCGTAAAGACCCGCGCGCTCAGCCTCCACTTCATAGCCGGGTGGCGTTGATACGTGCACATTAAAATCGAGCACCTCGGCAGCCTGCAACCAAGTGTTGCAAACATTGTTCGAATCGCCGATCCAGGCCACTGTCTTGCCCTGGATGGGACCGCGTTGCTCTATGAAGGTAAAAATGTCGGCCAGGATCTGGCAAGGGTGATATTCGTTGGTCAAGCCGTTAATCACCGGGACGCGCGAGTTGGCGGCAAAACGCTCAATGATGTCCTGCTCAAAGGTGCGAATCATTACCACATCGCTCATGCGCGAAATTACCTGCGCCGCATCTTCAACCGGCTCGCCACGCCCAAGCTGGGAATCGCGGGTATTCAGATAAATCGCTGAGCCGCCCAGTTGCTGCATCCCAGCCTCGAAAGAGAGACGTGTGCGAGTGCTCGCCTTCTCGAAAATCATCACTAGCGTGCGGTCGGAAAGCGGCCAATATTGCTGGTAGGATTTGAACTGATCCTTGATCCAGCGCGTGCGTTCAAACAAATAGTTGAACTCATCGCGCGCTAAATCTTTGAACTGTAAAAAGTGCTTGACGCTAGGCAGTGCTACGCTTTTAGGATAACTCATGGAAAATCCGCCTTATGCTGCAAGAAAGTCGCGAATCAAGGGTGATAGGCGCGATACAAGCTCGCGACCTTCGTCGGCACTCAAGATCAGCGGTGGCAAAAGGCGCACTACTTTATCGGCGGTCACGTTAATCAGCAGGCCAGCGTTCAGACCGTGCATTACCAGTTCACCACATGGACGATCCAGCTCGATACCGATCATTAAGCCCTGACCGCGAATATCAACAACCCCGTTCACCCCGGCCAATGCCTGCGCCAGACCTTCACGAATCAAACGACCCACTGCATCGGCACTAGCAATCAGCGCGTCTTTCTCGATCACCGCAATCGTCGTCAATGCGGCAGTTGTCGCTAGCGGATTGCCACCGAAGGTCGACCCGTGATTGCCTGGTTTGAACAGGCCAGCCGCCTGGCCTGCGGTAATGCAGGCACCAATCGGCACGCCACTCCCCAAGCCCTTGGCCAGTGTGGCCACATCTGGCCGAACGTCTGCATGCTGAAAACCGAACCAAGTTCCGGTACGGCCCATGCCGCACTGCACTTCGTCACAAATCATCAGCCAGCCTTTGTCGTTACAAAGCTGACGCACCCCGCGCAAAAAATCATGATCCGCAATATTGATTCCGCCTTCGCCCTGCACAATTTCCAGCATCACGGCAACGACGTTTTGATTGTGCTCGGCAATCGCGCGGATTGCGCTCAAATCGTTGTACGGGACGCGAACAAAACCAGACACCAGCGGCTCAAATCCTGCTTGAGTCTTGCGGTTACCTGTCGCGGAAAGCGTAGCCATTGTCCGGCCATGGAACGCCTTTTCCATAACGATAATCGCAGGGCTATCGATCCCCTTCCGATGACCAAAAAAGCGTGCCAGTTTGATCGCTGCCTCATTGGCTTCGCAGCCCGAATTACAGAAAAAAACCTCCTCCATACCAGCAAGTTCCGCCAGTTTGTTGGCCAGTTCTTCTTGTTGGGGAATCCGGTATAGATTCGACGTGTGAAGCACACGCCCAGCCTGCGTCGCAATTGCTGCGACCAGTGCTGGGTGATTGTGGCCGAGCGTCGATACCGCAATCCCTGCCAGGGAATCCAGGTAGCATTTTCCGTCGGTGTCGGTAAGCCGGCACCCATCTCCATGACTGAAGGCAACGGGCAACCGGGCATAAGTATTCATCAGGTGAGACATATGTACCCCTTGAGGAGGCTCTTAAACTGAAACGGCGGCTTGCGCCGCCGGAGTTTTACGAATTTCTATAACACAAACCAAGCAGCCCCGGCGCAGCATAATGGCTCGCGCCCCAGCCTTGGAAGGGTGGAATGTTAAGGGAAAACCAGCGGCTTGTATATATGCGTGAAAGGCACCAAGCTCCTCACAAAAAGCTACAATGCGCCATGCGAATTGCTGTTTTCAACCAAAAGGGTGGCGTCGGAAAGACGACGACGACGCTTAATCTAGCGGCTGCCATTGTCCGGGAAGGCGGAAAACCGTTTCTTCTTGACCTTGATCCCCAATGCCACCTCAGCGGAATCCATGGCAACACGCCAAGAGACTCCAACCGCAGCCTGTTCGGTTTCTATCTCTCTTTGCGCGGACTTGATGAGCTAGCAATTCCGTGGGAGGGAATTGGCCGACTCGTTCCCTCACATCAACAATTAATCAAGGTTGATTCTATTTTTGGTAAAGGTCCCGCTATTCTAAATAAATTGCGTTTAGGACTCGACGCTATCGACGCAATTGATGCCGCCGAGTCCGGCACTACCGCGCAAACAACGCTCATTGATTGCTGCCCCTACGTTGGAGTACTCGCGCTCAACGCTATCTTTGCCTGCGATGTACTGCTGATTCCGGTGTCGACCGACTACCTTTCTCTACAGGCAGCAGGGCATATGACGCGCACTCTGGCTATTCTTGAACCGGTACTCAAGCGTCGTGTCGAGCGCCGCTATCTGCTAACTCGCTACGATGGTCGTCGCAGAATGAGCGGTGACGTACAAAATCGCCTGCGCTCCGCCTATGCAAAAGAAGTTTGCGAAACGATTATTTCGGAAAACGTGGCGGTCGCAGAAAGTCCGTCGAAAAACTGCGATGTTTTTAGCCATAATTCATCTAGCAAGGGGGCCAAGGACTACGCTGCGCTTTACCAGGAACTCAAACAACAAGGTTTTCTGTAATCCCTGTTTTGTTTCTGTATTAGCGAGTCTGGACGGCTAACCAGCCGAAATAAGGTCGACCACATCCTCGTAGGTCATCGGGCCATTACGCACCCCAAAATCTACTTGTACCCTGGTTTCGATAATTTCACACCCGGGATAGACTTGGCGCATTTTGCGCTCGGCCTCATTCTGATCCTCGCCGAGAATTAATAGATTATCAACGGTGACCCCACCTCGCGTTCGGATGCGAAACCCGAATTTCCTACTCTTCAAAATTTGCATAGAATATATCTTAATCTAAAGCAGATGGATTGGAACCACCCACAAATTATCACAACGTGAGGTGTCTTGCTAGCAGATGCAAGCTAGGCGTAAGGAAATGCGCGCATGATGTTATTAAACATTACCCTGCATTTTCCCCGCACGGCGAAGCGGCCTGGATTCTGTTAGGATTCTGGCTCACGCTTACCCGTATTAGGGTTCAACGACAACAATTCGCGGCTGCCGCCGCCGGGACTTGCCGAACCATGAGAATTTCCTCAAACACCCCTTTTATCATCGTCGGTTTAACTACGGCCGGGAAGAAATTCCGACCCAGCGATTGGGCCGAAAGGCTGTGTGGCGTTTTATCGGCCTTTGGCGCTGAAAAAAAAATGAAATACTCCCCCTATGTCGGCCCTGGTAATTTCAATGGCGCAAAAGCTGTCTTTGTCGATGGTCGACTTTACGAAATCGAGCCGATGGCTTACCGTTTCGTACTAAATTTTGCCCAAGACAATGACCTTCAGATTGTCGAGGGTGCATGCCCTATCAATGGGAAAAAGATTTGACGGAAAAAGCTTACTAGAAAAACCACATCGCACAACACAACTCTTGCTCTTTGATACGCGATGCAAGATGGTGAACAATAAAAAACGGCACCAAGTGCCGTTTTTTTGCTCCACAGAATAGCCAACAAATTGGTTAAGCAGCGGCAAGCGCCTTTATTTGCGCAGACAGACGGCTCTTGTGCCGTGAAGCCTTATTCTTGTGAATTATCTTTTTGTCGGTTATGCGATCCAGCACCGAAACGGATTCCTTGAAAACATTTTGAGCAGCAGTCTTATCGCCAGCGACAATCGCTTTCTGCACACGCTTGATAGCAGTGCGCAGAGTAGAGCGCAGGCTTACGTTATGAGCGCGTTGTTTGACGGCTTGACGGGCGCGCTTGCGAGCTTGTGCGCTGTTGGCCATAAATATTGGTCCCTTTAAAACTAATAAGTTAATCGAAAAACCGGCATTTTACAGACTTGAATTGATCGATGCAAGCCGTGCTTATCTCAAATCGTATTTTTGCAACAAAAGAGCAAAACTCGGACAAATTCCTTTCCCATGACGCAAATTACCTATTCGGCCTACACTACTCTGAAAGGATAAACCGGATGTCGGCCTTGATAGAAATCGACACTACCTGCCTAAACACAATGGGTGCCACCTTCCTTAAGGCTGTCTTAATACAAACTGCAGATAATTGCGTCCATCATCACTTGACGGAGCATTTTCATGAAAAAGTTGTTGAGCACCTTGGCACTGAGCTTGAGCCTGTCCGCTATTGCGGCTGAAAATACGAGTCTGGAAATCTATCGCAGCGCTGCCAAACAGGGGGGCGCCACTTTTAAGGATTTTTCCGCAACGCGCGGACAAACGTTCTACAACGCAAAGTCGGGAGATCTGTCTTGCGCCAGTTGTCACACAGATTCTCCCAAAGCTGCGGGAAAACATGCCACCACCGGCAAAGATATTCTGCCGCTCGCACCCACCGTCAACGCAGAGCGCTTCAGCGATCCGGCGAAGGTCGAGAAGTGGTTCAAACGCAACTGCAATGAAGTATTGAAACGCGTCTGCACCGCGCAGGAAAAGGGCGATTTCATGTCTTACGTGCTCTCTGTCAAATAAGTGGAAAATATGAAAATTCCTTTTAAATTCTTGCTTGTACTGGCTATTCTCCCTCTATCAACTTTCGCAGACAGCGGCAACAAATATGGCGGTGAGAATCGGGGAAAACCCCTGCAACCAGCGAAAATAAATCCTAAGTGGCAAGCGGAATGCGCAAGCTGCCACATCGCCTATGCGCCTGGCTTGCTGCCGGCCGAGTCGTGGCGCAAGATGATGTCCTCGTTGGACAGGCACTTCGACTCCGACGCCTCCTTAACTGACCCTGAAAATAAGGAAATCAGCGCATTTTTGGTGAGTAACGCCTCTAATCGCTGGAGCGCACCCACCGCTCCGCTGCGTATCACCGAGAGCGCGTGGTTCAAAGCCAAGCACGACGCCAGGGAAATTGCACCGGATGTCTGGAAACGCCCGGCAGTGAAAAGTCCAGCCAACTGCCAAGCCTGTCACGTCGACGCAGCGAAGGCGGATTTTAATGAGCACCGGATCAAGATTCCCAAGTAAAAAATATCAAATAAATAATTTGTAGATATCGATAATATGAAACGCATCCTCATCTGGGATATCCCAACCCGACTTTTCCATTGGTTGCTCGCCACCAGCTTTGTTGTCGCCTGGCTAAGCAGCGAATCCGATCAGTGGCTCTCCGTGCACACGTTCTTCGGTTATTTAATGCTCGGACTGATCGGTTTTCGTTTGATTTGGGGTGTCGCCGGGGGGCATTACGCTCGCTTCGTATCATTTAAGTATAGCCCGCTAGCGGGTCTGGCTTATCTGCACCAAATGTTGGCCGGTCACGCACGCCGCTATGTCGGCCATAACCCGGCGGGTAGCCAGGCTATTTACCTTTTACTCGCCTTGGGCTTGGCTGTTGGGCTGAGCGGAGTCTTTACGCTGGGAGGAGAAGAACAGCAGGGCGCTGCTGCCGGCCTGACTGGCATAACTGTTGGGCGGATATTCAAGGAAGTGCACGAGATCGCTGCCACACTGATGTTGCTGGTCGTCATCGGGCACGTGGCGGGTGTCGTAGTGGAAAGTTGGCTCCACAAGGAGAATCTACCGCGTTCGATGCTTACGGGAATGAAGAATGCGCCGCAAGATGCACCCATCTCTCGTTCCTATTGGCAGGTTGGCGTCTCGCTCATGTTTGCCGTTGCCATCTTTGCCGGCTGGTGGTTCTCCTATGCCTTGCCGCACTATCTAACTCTAACGCGAGACAAAGCCGACTACAGCGCAGCGCAGGTTGCTTTTGTCGGCCCTCATCTGCCGGACGACCCGCAATGGCGGGAAGAATGCGGCAGTTGCCACCTTGCCTTTCACCCGAATCTTTTGCCGGCACGCTCGTGGCGTAAATTAATGGCGGAACAGGACAGGCACTTCGGTGCCGACCTCGCGCTAGATGCGCAAACCAGACAGGCGCTACTCGCCTTCATGGAAAGTCATGCGGCGGAAAACAGTACTACAGAAGCTGCCTTCAAAATAAATCGCTCGCTAAAGAACGGCGCGACACCCTTGCGTATTACCGAAACCCCTTACTGGATAAAGAAGCACAAGGGTATTACGGAGAGTGACTGGCGACTGCCCCAAGTAAAAAGCAAAGCCAACTGCGCTGCATGCCACCAAGACGCCGAGGCAGGTACCTTTGAAGATGCGGCCATGCGCATCCCAAAACTCCTGCCAGGAAGCCAAAAACCAAGAGATCCGGCTTAGACATGTTCTACATGTTCCTTATCTGAGCGTACGTCCTTGACAGGATTCCTAACGCAGCAATTGCTGTAACTTGTTTGGTTTGTGATTCCAGTCATCGGCATCTGCCAGGGAATCCTTGTGCTCGATAATGGCCGGCCAGATTTTAGCCAATTCGGCGTTGAGTGCGATAAACGCATGCTGCGCATCGGGCACATCGTCCTCGGCGTAAATTGCTTCGGCCGGGCATTCCGCAACGCACAGAGTGCAATCGATACATTCGTCTGGATCGATTACCAGAAAATTTGGGCCTTCGCGGAAACAATCCACGGGGCAAACATCCACGCAATCGGTGAACTTGCATTTGATGCAGTTCTCGGTAACAACGTAGGCCATTATTCTTCAGTCCTGATAGTTATGTGAGCAAAAACTATAGCCTATTTACCAACTTCTGGCCGGACTGCTTCCCTTGTCGGTTTTTTTTCGATACGATAGCCCGGTTTCCGTATGACACATCCGAACCGAACGATCCTTTCCCAGATTCCGCAAGAGGCTTTTTGATGAGCGAACACATCCATTACGTGACCGACGCTAGCTTCAACGCTGACGTGCTACAAGCCCAGCAACCCGTGCTGGTTGATTACTGGGCAGAGTGGTGCGGCCCCTGCAAGATGATCGCGCCTATCCTCGACGAAATTGCCAATGAATACGCGGGACGTCTTAAAGTGGCCAAATTGAATATCGACGATAATCAAAAAACGCCTGCCAACTATGGTGTCCGTGGTATTCCCACACTAATGCTATTCAAGAACGGCAACATCGAAGCGACCAAGGTCGGTGCGTTGTCCAAATCGCAACTCGCTGCATTCATTGACAGTAACCTCTAAAGCAGTTACCTTGCGCCTGCTAGTTTTGCCGGTTCGGCTCTGAAGAGCGAGCATCCAGAGGAATCCGCAGAACTTCCAGGCGTAGCTTCTTTAACAGCACCCAGCTCCGCAGCACCTCCCAACATCCCTCCTAAGCGTTTCGTCACGGCAACGGTCAACTCAACGTATCCGTTATCCTCTCCCCCTCTCATCTCTTTGCACATGTACCTATCCGAACTTAAAGCACTCCACGTAAGCCAGTTGCTCGAAATGGCCGTTAGTAACAATGTCGATGGCGCCAACCGGCTACGCAAACACGAGCTGATTTTTGCCCTGCTAAAAAATCAGGCCAAGAAAGGCGAGAGCATTTTTGGTGACGGCACAGTGGAGACGCTGCCTGACGGCTTCGGATTCCTCCGCTCGCCCGATACTTCCTACCTGGCTAGCACCGACGACATCTACGTTAGCCCCAGCCAGATTCGACGCTTCAATCTGCACACCGGCGATACAGTTTCGGGAGAAATCCGCACGCCGAAGGATGGAGAACGATATTTTGCCCTAGTCAAGGTCGATAAGATCAACGGCGAGCCACCCGAAGCTTCGAAGAACAAAATTCTGTTCGAGAACCTGACGCCGCTACATCCGGCAGAGCATATGAAACTCGAACGCGAAATTCGCGGTGAGGAGAATGTGACCAGCCGCATCATCGATATCATCGCGCCGATTGGCAAAGGCCAGCGCGGACTGCTGGTGGCGAGTCCGAAAAGTGGCAAGACGGTAATGATGCAGCACATCGCGCATGCCATTACGACCAATCATCCTGACGTCAAGGTCTTTGTCCTGCTGATCGACGAACGCCCGGAAGAAGTGACCGAAATGACGCGCTCGGTGCGCGGCGAAGTGGTCGCCTCAACCTTCGATGAACCGGCGACCCGTCATGTGCAGGTCGCTGAAATGGTCATCGAGAAAGCCAAGCGCCTAGTCGAACACAAGAAAGACGTAGTCATTCTCCTCGACTCGATCACCCGCCTGGCACGCGCCTACAACACCGTACAACCGGCATCTGGCAAGGTGCTGACCGGTGGCGTGGACGCCAATGCGCTGCAAAAGCCCAAGCGCTTTTTCGGTGCGGCGCGCAACATCGAAGAAGGCGGTTCGTTGACCATCATCGCCACTGCGCTGATCGATACCGGTAGCCGCATGGACGACGTGATTTACGAAGAATTCAAGGGTACCGGTAATATGGAGATCCACTTGGATCGCCGCATGGCCGAAAAACGCGTTTACCCGGCGATCAACGTCAACCGTTCGGGCACCCGCCGCGAGGAGTTGCTGCTCAAACCGGACGTTCTGCAAAAGATGTGGGTGCTGCGCAAGCTGCTCTACAACATGGACGATCTTGAAGCGATGGAGTTTCTACTCGATAAGATTAAGGCCACCAAGAACAACGGTGAATTCTTCGACTCAATGCGCCGTTAATCGGCAACACCACAACACTAAGTCGGCTAGTCAAGTCATTGCAACTTTCAAACGAATCAAGGATAATCGCCGGCTTTACGGAGTCGGTCACATCCGCCGATTTATCGACCTACAGGAAATGCACCAGATGAAACCAAATATCCATCCAGACTACAAAGAAATCCAGGTAACCTGCTCCTGCGGCAACGCCTTCGTCACTAATTCGACGATGAAAAAAGCGCTACACGTTGAAGTTTGCGCTGCCTGCCATCCGTTCTATACCGGTAAGCAGAAGATGATCGATACTGCTGGTCGTATTGAGAAATTCAACCAGAAATACGGTGCGATGCGCAAGCCAGCAGCGGCTTCCACACCAGCCTAAGTCGGCTCCGTACTGTCAAAAAGGCAGCCGTCGGCTGCCTTTTTCGTTTCAGCGCTGCCTTTTCTTTCATTTCCTGTCAGGCAGCCTCGCCATCCGAATAGACCATCCAGACCGTCCGGCAATGCCAGATTATCCAGAAACTCGTCGCTTTAGGGGGATTTCCCTACCGCCGCACGGCTGGCCGTTGGCGCTATTGTTAATACTCTATATCGTTCCTGGACTGATTGGCCACGATCCGTGGAAAGTGGAAGACGCTGCGGCTTTTGGCGTAATTTTCGACATGCTGCAGCGTGGCAACTGGCTGACGCCAAGCATTGCCGGCCAAGCCTATCCGCACGCCCCCCTTTACTACTGGATCGCCGCTAGCAGCGGCAAACTGTTTTCCTGGCTGCTACCGCTGCACGATGCGGTACGCCTGAGTAGCGGCATTTTCACCTTCCTGATTCTCGGCTTTGCCCATCTGGCGGCACGCGCACTGCATGGTCGCGACTTTGCTGTGGCGGCCCCACTCGTTCTCGCCGGCAGTCTTGGCTTTCTGTTGCATGCGCACCAGACACAGCCCATGCTCATCACGCTGGCCGCCCATTTTGCCGCCTATTGGGCGCTCGCCCTGCTTGACCGCCGACCTGGGCAAGCGGCCTTGATTCTAGCCCTGTCACTGGCGAGCGATATGCTGAGCAACGGTTTCTCGACGATGCTCTTGTTGCTGCCGATCGCTCTATTTGCTTTTGCACTGAGCCGCAACAAGCAGAAAACGGGTCCAGCGTTACTCGGATCGCTAATCATTGCGGGGGCTGTTCTAGCGTTCTGGCTGCTGCCACTAAGCCTGCTGGCCACCGAATACCTCAGCGATTGGTGGCAACTCGAACGGGAACAACTGGGAAGTACCGAACATCCGTGGAAAACTGCGTTCGCCTACCTCAGCATGCTGCCCTGGTATGCTTGGCCCGCCGTACCGCTGGCCGGATGGACACTGTGGTCAAAACGTCGTCTGCTGCACACGCCGGCCCTGGCCCTACCGCTATTCGGCTTTTTCAGCACATTATTCGGCCTCTCGCTGTTCTACGAAGCGCGCAGCGTCCCCGCGCTGTTGCTCTTGCCGCCACTGGTGTTGCTGGCCGTACCCGGTCTGCCTTCGCTGCGACGTGGCGCGGCCAATGCCATGGACTGGTTTGGCATGATGACTTTCACGCTATTTGCTGGCTTGATCTGGATTGGCTGGTGCGCCATGGTTTTTGGCTGGCCTGAGCGCTTGGCCCGGCAAGTGGTTCGTCTTGAACCGGGGTTCATCGGCAGTTTCAGCGCTCCGCCCTTCATTCTGGCCCTGCTCGCCACGGCCGCCTGGGGCTGGCTGATCGTCAGCAGCCCGCGCTCACCGTTTCGCGGCATGACGCACTGGGCCGCCGGCGTCACCCTCTTCTGGCTACTGGCCGGCGCACTGTGGCTCCCTTGGATCGAATACGGCAAGACCTATCGTCCGCTTGCCGAATCGATGGCCAAGGTGCTTCCCACGCAACACGGCTGTATCGCCGGTGCCGGGCTGGCCGACGCACAACGCGCCTCTTTCGATTACTTTTCGGGAATCGTCACCCTGCCACACGACTCCACGTCAGGTCGACGCTGCGACTGGTTGCTGACGCAGGGCAATGCACGCAGTGACGATAATGCACCGAACAATGACTGGAAAAAAGTCTGGCAAGGTAACCGGCCGGGCGACCGTAAGGAGAAATTCAGACTTTATCGCCGAGATACGTCGGTGCCTGTACCGGAACAAGCGACGCTTTCCCCTTGAAATGGCCGCTTCACAGTTTGATGAAATGCTCGCGGTAGTACTTCAGCTCTTCAATCGACTCGCGGATGTCGACCAGCGCCGTGTGATCGGCCTTTTTGACAAAGCCCTTGGCCACTTCCGGCTTCCAGCGGCGGCACAACTCCTTGAGCGTACTCACATCGAGGTTCCGATAGTGAAACCAGGATTCAAGCTGCGGCATATAACGCAACATGAAACGACGATCCTGACCGATGGTGTTACCGCACATCGGCGACGTTAGCTTGGGCACATATTTCTGGACGAAAGCCAGCGCTGCTGCCTCGACCGCTGCTTCGTCCAGCGTCGAAGCGCGTACTTTGTCGATCAGCCCGGAACGGCCATGCGTTTTCTTGTTCCAGTTGTCCATTGCTGCCAGTTGCTCCTCGGACTGATGCACAACCCAAGCCGGCGATTCGGCAATCGTCAACAAGTGGCTGTCGGTGACGATGATCGCCAGTTCGATGATGCGCTCGCGCTCGGGTTCAAGGCCGGTCATTTCCATGTCCAGCCAAACGAGGTAAGTTGCGTCCTGTGCCATATAATCCGTCCAAATTTTCAAAACCCACATTCTGACACAGCTCGATGACCCCTATTTCCTCGCTCAACGCCTTCAGCATCCTATTTCTCTCTGCTTTGTCCCTGATGGTGCTGCTCCGCCTCTGGCTGGCGCAACGTCAAATCGCGCATGTACGCGGGCACCGCGCTGCGGTGCCCGCGCAGTTTGTCGGGCGCATTGAACTGGCGGCGCATCAAAAAGCCGCCGATTACACCTTGGCGCGCACCCGCTTTGGCCGGATCGCGCTGGCTATCGAAATTACCGTACTGCTAGCGCTTACTTACGGTGGCGCTTTGCAGGCGCTGCACGATTTTTGGATCGCCCGTACCGACGGCCTGTTCTACGGACTGGCGCTGATCTTTAGCGTCACCACTCTTTCCGCTTTGATCGACCTGCCACTCACGCTCTACCGTCAGTTCGTCATTGAGGAAAAATTCGGTTTCAACCGGATGACCCTGCAACTATTTTTCGCCGACCTTCTTAAGCAGAGCGCGCTCGGAGCCATCATTGGTGCCCCGGTAATTCTCGCCGTGCTTTGGCTGATGGCGCAGATGGGCAGCCTGTGGTGGCTTTACGTCTGGCTGTTCTGGTGCGTTTTCAACCTGCTCATCCTGTTCATCTATCCGACCTGGATTGCGCCGATCTTCAATAAATTCGCTCCACTCGCCGACGCGCCACTCAAAGCGCGCATTGAGGCACTGCTGCAGCGCTGCGGTTTCGCCAGCTCCGGCCTGTTCGTGATGGATGGCTCGAAACGCTCCAGCCACGGCAACGCCTACTTCACCGGCTTCGGCAAAACCAAGCGTATTGTCTTCTTCGATACCCTGCTCGGCCGCCTGCAACCGGTCGAGGTTGAGGCGGTGCTGGCGCACGAACTTGGCCACTTCAAGCACCGCCATGTGCTCAAACGTATCGTCCTGCTCTTCGCCTTGTCGCTCGGCTTTCTCGCCGCACTTGGCCAGCTCATCGCCGCCCCCTGGTTTTTCCAGGGTTTAGGCGTCACGGCACAAAATACAGCGCTGGCACTAATCCTCTTCTTCCTGGTCATCCCGGTATTCACCTTCATATTTACCCCGCTGATGAGTCTGCTGTCGCGCCGCCATGAATTTGAAGCCGACCGCTACGCGGCGCAACACGCATCGGCCGACGATCTGGTGCACGCGCTGGTCAAGCTCTACGAAGATAACGCCTCAACCCTGACGCCCGATCCACTGCATTCGCTGTTTTACGACTCGCATCCGCCGGCCGCCCTGCGCATCGCCCGCTTGCGGGCATGTTGATGAA
>CAXNNH010000003.1:0-22551 GCA_964203325.1 Burkholderiales bacterium
GGAAGGGTGCATCAAGCCTGATGCTGGCTTCTTGCGCAACCAGGCCAGGGTCAGTGCATCGGTTACGACGTCTTCTGTCATACTCGGTTTGAGTGAACAACCCACGACATCTCTGTTTAACAAATCAAGAACGATGGCCAGGTAGAGCCCGCCTTCATCGGTCCACCGGTACGTTATGTCCGACGTCCAGACCTTGTTCTGGTGCCGCCGGCGTAAAGTTCCTGTCGAGCAGATTGGCGGCTACCGGCAGACCGTGTTTGGAGTCCGTCGTTACCTTGGTGCGCCGCTTGTGACGAGCCCTGATACCCGTTGTCGAGCATCAGCCTTTCTATCCGTTCCTTGCGGGCAGAAAAGTCCCGAGCACGCAGTTCTTGAACCCTGCGTGGGCTGCCATACACCCCCTTGAGTTCGGCATGAAGGGCGCGGATGAGCGCCCGCATCGGGCTGTCCGTCAGTCGCTTGCGGTTCGGTGTGCCGCCACGCCTCCAGGCGCGGTAGCCGCTGACGCTGACATCGAGCACATCACACATTGCAGACCGCACAAACGATTTGCCTTGCTCGGCAATCCAGGCGACTGTCGAACTCAGATTTTATCTATAAAACATACTTCACTATCCGTAAATCGTTGCCATCTCGGCAGACATTCTTCGAACATTTACGCGCCTTGATTCAGTATTTGCCGTTCGATAACTGGGATCACTTGATGCGTTTCATAATCCAGCGCCTCGATCACGATCCGTCTGACTCCGGCTAGGCAACCTTCGGTAACGCACGGATAAATCTCTTCACACGCCAACCTGAGTTCAAAATGAGAATTGCTGCAATTGCCCTGTAGTCGTTGCACATTACCGGGCGAGGAAGTATTCTGCACAATTCTTTAGCGAATGGAGTTTGTATATGTCCTCAATGTTCGGAGATGTTTTGGGTAGTATCATTTCCAGTGCTTTATCGAATCAGCAAGGGTCGCAGAGTGGTTTGGGAGGCATGCTGGGAGGCGCATTGGGAAGTATCATGAATGGGGGGCGGCAAAATAGTGAAGATGGACTAGGGGGGCTAGGCAGTATGCTGGGAAGTAATAATCAGCATAATCGGTCGACGCATCAAGATATTCTTGGAGGGATGCTCAGTAGCATGGGTGGATTAGCGGGTTCAGGTGGCAATGCTGGCCTACTGGCTGCGCTGTTGCCCATGGCTTTTCAATTAATCCAAAGCCAGGGCGGTCTCTCGGGCTTGGCCGCCAAGTTCCAAAACGCGGGAATGGGCGATCAAGTGAACTCGTGGGTTGGGACAGGAGCCAACCAAGCCATTCATGGAGAAGATGTTGCACAGGTCATGGGGAGCGACACCATCGCGCAGTTGGCGCAGCAACTTGGTTTGCCACAGGAAGAGGTATCCAGCGGTCTCGCAGAAGTGCTGCCTGAGATCGTGAACCAGATGACCCCACAGGGCAACGTCCCTGACGATCATCATCAAACACTAGATCAAAGCCTCGCTGCCTTAACCCGCATGCTGGCCTGACACTGATACCTCGAACCGAAATAGAGCGCTTTCAGTGCACATACGATGCTTTATAAACATATATTTTATATTTCGACGCATTAACCCAACTATTTAACATCACTTGTGCGAAAAAACACCTTTCCTAACTACTGTAGCCCCTACTCGTTGAACTGCCCGGTAATTTGCACCAATCAATGCTAAAGTTCCCTGTGTGCGCGCCGATATATTGAGCGAGTAGGATAATTCGAGAGGCATTACCATGAAAATCGACGGCTCAGTCAAACCTTTTAGTAGCTCCAATGTCAGCGAAACACGTAACCGTGCGCCAGCAAAAGCGCCGGAAAATGCTCAGGCAGCGAACACATCTGATGTTCAGTTGAGTGGGCTGTCGTCCCAAATGAAGCTTTCGGGCGATACCCCTTCTTTCGACGCTGCGCGTGTTTCGGAAATTAAGCAGGCCATTTCGGAAGGACGCTTTACGGTTAACGCTGGCGCAATTGCCGACCGCTTGATCAGCAGTGCGCGGGAGCTTGTCAATTCCCAGCGCCAAGCCTGAACGCCACTAGAGCGAGTGTAATTGAATGTCCATTTTGCTCCAAAGCACCGAGGCAGAAGCCGATGCGGTGGCACGGTTTGTTGAATTACTGAAACTGGAGCGTGATGCGCTAACCAGCGGAGAAATGGGGCAACTAGACGCTCTGATTCAGAAAAAAAATGATATCTCAGCGGAGTTACAAGCGTTAACGGATCGAAGAAACTCGTTGCTTGCAGGCATGGGATTTGGCTCTGACCGTATAGGTATCGAAGCTTGGCTGGCAGCCCAACCAGCCAACAACGCTGCCCAGAAAATGTGGCTGCAGATACTATCGCTGGCCAAAGAGGCGCGCGAACTCAATCAGTTGAATGGTGAGTTGATCAAGATGCGGATGCAGCACAATTCTCAAGCGCTAGCAATTCTGTCCAGCACTTCCCGTCAGCCCAATTTATACGGCCCAGACGGGCAATCAGCGCCACAAAATAGCCGGCGCATTTACGACGCAGTGTGAGCGTACTGTCGAAGCCAAATACTCTGACCGGTTATCGGATGCTAGGTGCTTGAGGCACAGGGGGCGGTACAAGTATTGGTCTTGCTACTTGGTTAAGCGGTTGGCTCTCCAGGTCCACTTCAGTCCCCTTTTCCGGAATCGCCGAATCAATCAAGATCGAGACGCGGCGGTTGCGCGCACGCCCATCCGCAAGAAGATTGGGTTCGACCGGGCGAGTATCGGCATAGCCTATTGCGGTCAAACGTTCTGCGGCCACTCCAGCATCGTTGAACAAGCGCAGAACCGTTGTCGCCCGCACGGCGGAAAGTTCCCAATTTGAGGGAAATTGGGAGGTGCTGATCGGAACGTTGTCAGTGTGTCCTTCGATGGTTATCGGAAAATCCGAAGCGGCGAGTACCTCTGCGATTGCGCTCATGGCTTTTACCAAAGTCGGCTGCAACAATGCTTGGCCTGGGGCAAACAGAATACTGTCGTTGATTTCAATTGTCACTCCACGGCTCGTTTCGAGGACTCTGACCTTACCTGTCGCGATCAAGGGCGCCATCACATCCAAAATATCCTTCGCAACATTGCGCATCTTTTCGCGTTGCCTCTGTTTCACCGCTTCCTTTGCGGCCTCTTTCGCCTTGTCCTTGTTGATCATGATCGTTGGCTTTTGCGTCGCCGGTGGCGTAGGTGTGATCAGTGGAAGCTGACCACTGGTACTAATTGGCGCATTGCGGAAAGCACTAACCATCGAATCACTCAAGACACGATATTTTCCTTCGTTGACAGAGGACAGTGCGTACATAACAACGAAGAAAGCAAAAAGCAGGGTAATAAAGTCTGCGTACGAAACTAACCAACGTTCATGGTTTTCGTGTTCATCTTCCCGAGTACGGCGGCGCGCCATGATTTAAAGTATGTAACCTTTGAGGCGACTTTCGATGATGCGAGGGTTATCACCGTTGGCAATTCCAACCAGTCCGTCAACCATCATTTCGCGCAACACAACGAGCTTTGTTATATGAGCCTTTAGTTTGTTAGCCACCGGCAAAAAAAATAGATTAGCTAGCCCTACACCATAGATTGTCGCTACGAAGGCAACCGCAATTCCTGCCCCCAGTTTGGAGGGATCCGAAAGGTTCTCCATGACGTGTATCAGTCCCATCACCGCCCCAATAATTCCGATGGTTGGTGAATAGCCACCCGCTGCCTCCCAGATTTTTGCCGAGAGTTTCATCTCGTCCTCAAACGTATTAATCTCGACTTCAAGTACCTCACGCAATCTATCCGGCTCAGCACCATCAACTAAGAGTTGTAAGCCCTTCTTGGTAAAATCATCCTTCAATTGATTGATCATACCTTCCAAAGCCAATAGCCCCTCACGCCGTGAAACCTGACTCCAATTGTTTACCTGCTTAATTACCATTGAGTAATCGACGACAGGAGGAAACCACACCCATTTGACCATGCGCATAGCTCGCATGAAGGTCGTATAGGGACTCTGCAGCATGACGGCTCCCAATGTTCCCCCGACAACAATGAGTAAGGCCGTCGGTTGCACTAACGAGCCGACATGCCCACCTTCAAGGATCTGTCCACCAACGATGGCCAAAATGCCTACCAGCAAACCGACCAAGCTGATTTTATCCATGTGCTCTGGCTTTCTTCTTCTGTATCTTTTGTGCTACGTCAATGCCACCAAACATCCTCGCTCGCAGGCGAGCCACCGCTTGGCTGTGCAATTGACAAATACGCGATTCAGTTACCCCCATCACAGCTCCGATCTCGCGTAAATTGAGGTCTTCCTCATAGTAAAGTGCCATCATAAGTTTTTCACGTTCAGGAAGCGCTTCAATGCCTTGTACCAGGAGTTCACGAAGACTCTGTTCTTCGAGCATCTTTAGAGGGTCGGCCGCATTGTCGGTGAAGTGGCGCTCAAGAAAATCCTCACCACTTTCCTCAACCATGTCGTCAAAATAGATAAGCTGATGCCCACGAGCATCCTGCAGCATCTTCTGATACTCAGCAAGCGACATGCCGAGCAAGTTGGAAAGTTCAAGTTCGCTCGGTGCTCGACCGTTCTGCTGCTCAAGCTGTGCAATCGCCAACTCAATTCGGCGAAAATCTCGACGCAAGCTCCGTGGTAGCCAATCATTCTCGCGCAAGCCATCCAGCATTGCTCCCCGCACCCGCTGTGCAGCGTAAGTTTCAAACTGCGCCCCCATACCCGCTTCAAAACGATTAATAGCATCCAGCAGACCTATCATTCCGTTCTGTACTAGATCGTCGACCAGCACACTGGGAGGCAGGCGCGCCATTAAATGGTATGCAATACGCTTCACTAGAGGAGTGAAGCGCTGGATCAGCTGATCCTTACTGGGCTGACCAGCAGCGTTATACATGAGCGTTGGGGCTGTTAGGCGTGAATGGCGATGGGGTCGATTCTTTGACTCAAGTGTAACAGTTGCTGAACGAAGTGTTCTAACCCACCTTCTTCATGGTCAGGTGATGGCCAGTGCAACAAGTCACTCGCTAGACTTCGAAACGCCTTCGAAGCAGGCGCTTCCGGAAACAATCCGACCACCGACTGACAAAGCCGCGATGCCTGACGTAAATATCCGTCCATTGGTACATACCCGGCATAATCAAGTCTAGCCAACCCGCGACTACGCGTTAACTGTTCAATATTTCCGTGGATTGCATTTGCCTCTTCAGGTCCCTTCACCCGATTAACCAGAATACGAAAATGCTTGCGCGAATAGCCAAGACTTACTTTCTTTATTAGTGAATAGGCTTCAGTAATCGAAGTGCTAGTCGCAGAAACAACCACCACGGTATCATGAGCCGCCAGCCCAAGCGGAGAAAATCCAAGAGGATGGTCGACCGAGGCGTCCACCAAAATAACGTCGGCAGGACGTCTCATTTCACCAAAACTTTCCAGGAATGTTAGCTGTTGCATAGCGCTCAAGCGCGCAAGCTTCTTCACTGCACGAGCGGCAGGCAGGATACGCACACCTGACGCAACCGGCAAAAGAACCTCGGCCAAGGATTTTTCACGATTGATCACATGATAGAGGTCGTAGGAAGCAACAACCCCGAACAAAGATGCGACGTTATCATCGGTATTTTCATCGAGGACAAGCACTTCTTTTCCTTGGCGCGCCAGCGCCGCCGCTAAATTGGCTACCAAAATACTTTTTCCGACACCCACATTTCCGGCAGCGAAAGTAACAATACGCGATTGCTCCTGACCAAACAAACGCCGCAATCCGGCGGCCTGGTCGCCGCGATATTCACCCATGAATATCACCCATGACCGCCTCCTGCGAGAAGCTTGCTTGAGTTTGAATTGATCGAGTTGCTTGAACCCAATGAATTTGCCATAGCCAGCGCTGGCTCGGATCCCTCAAGACGGTGCGGAGAGTTTTCCGGCACATCCTTGAAAGCTCGATGTAATAAATAGGCGCGATTCGGAAGATGAATATCTTCTGGCACTCGCTGACCGTTAGACACGTAGTGCAAACGTAAGCTGTGCCGCATAACGACGTCTAACGACGTCGCTAGACTGGCGGCCTCATCAATCTTGGTCAGAATGCAGCCAGCTAGATCGGGGCCGTTATAGGCACGCACCACATCGTCGAGTGTATCGCCGCGCCCCGTCGCCGACAGAAGCAATAGTCGCTTTACGTTGCTGGTACCAAACATGGCCACCTGCTCCCCAACCAAACGATCACGCTGGCTCATTCCCATTGTATCGACCAACACCATATGTTTATGCTGTAGATCTTGCAAAGTTTGACGCAAATCACCCGCATCCTTGACCAAATGCACCGAAACCCCAAGGATACGTCCATAGATCCGAAGTTGCTCGTGCGCTCCAATTCTGTATGCATCGGTTGTCACGAGAGCCACCTTGCTGGCACCGTGCCTAAGCACGCAACGAGCAGCCAGTTTAGCCGTTGTTGTAGTTTTTCCCACGCCGGTGGGGCCGACCAACGCGTAGATACCTCCACGATCAACGATGTCGTTCTCAGAACTGATTGTCAGGAGCGCACGATCAGCACCACCCTTGACCCATGCCAACGCCTGCCTCTCATCCAGATCGCGTGGCAATTCGGCCAATAGCTCACGCGCAAACTGTGGAGAAAAACCAGCATCCAGCATTTGACGGAGGATCTCTGTTTTTACTGGCTCCAGACGCGACGTTTCTCCCCAGGCAAAACCAGCCAAATGCTGCTCAACAATTCGGCGCAAAGCGCGAATCTCGTCCATTACTGCCGCAGGCACTACTTCCGCATCCGGTTTGGGGATTCCCTGTTGATTCTGCGGCCGAGGCAGATCAATCTGTGGGGGGGGGCGTGGCGTCAAGGGTGGCAAACTCTGCCGTGGGGGTAGTGGAGAAGCTACTGGCGTTGCCGCCGCCCTTGGCGGCAATGTGCTCCTTGGCGGAATCGAACGCTGTGTCTGTGCAGAAAGGCTTACCGTATAGTCGTCACTAATAGCCGCATGTTCATTGGCAGAAGAGGGGACGATCATAGCCATGTCGCGTGCAGCTACGGCCATGATCTCGACACCGCCGGGCACTCCTCGGTTGGACAGGATTATCGCGTCAGGGCCAAGTGTATCTTTGACCTTGTGCAGCGCATCGCGCGCTGTGGCGGCGATAAATTTCCTGACGTTCATACTCTACCTCCAATAATCGAGGTGACCTTGATGATCTTGCTTTCAGGCACTTCAGCATGGGCGAGCACCTTGAGTTGAGAAATTCCACGCCGCAAGAAACGGGAGAGCAGAGTACGCAGATTTCCGGATACCAGCAGCACAGCCGGCAAACCTAATTCTTCTTGGCGTTGCGCAGCAGCAACAGCCTCGCGTACCAGCGTATCGGCTAGACCGGGTTCGATACTGGCATTGTCCCCACCACCAGCGACTGCTTGAGCAAGAACACGTTCGAGCTGAGGATCGAGCGACATCACCTGCATTTCTGTCCCACTCGGATAAAGTTGCTGAATGATCGACCGACCAAGGGCGATACGCACTTGAGCAGTCAAAGCCTCAGAATCCTGTAAGCGCGGCGCATTCTCGGCCAGGGTCTCGATAATGGTGCGCATGTCGCGAATGTGGACGCCCTCTTCCAATAGGTTCTGCAGCACTTTTTGCAGAACACCGAGCTGAAGGATCTTGGGAACCAGATCCTCGACCAGTTTTGGCATTTCCTTGGCCAGGTGGTCGAGTAGAGCTTGCGCTTCCTGACGACCGAGCAACTCAGCCGCATGCGACAAAATCAGGTGGTTTAAATGAGTGGCTACCACCGTACTCGCATCCACTACGGTGTAACCGTAGGCCTGTGCCTGTTCGCGCAAAGCGGTATCAATCCAAACAGCCGGCAAACCAAACGCAGGATCTTTGGTAACCGTCCCCTGTAATTGTCCTACTACGCGACCAGGATTTATGGCTAGGAGATTTCCAGGAAAGGCTTCGCCTTGGCCGATTTCAACTCCTTTCAGTAGGATTCGATAGGCGTTTGGCTTCAGCTCCAGATTGTCGCGAATATGCACAGGCGATACGAGAAATCCGACTTCCTGGGCAAATTTCTTACGGATACCACGGATACGACGCAACAACTCGCCATCTTGCGATTTATCGACCAGCGGAATCAAGCGATAGCCCACTTCCAGACCCAGCACGTCCAGCGGGGACACATCGGCCCAACTGGCTTCCTGCGTTTCTGTAGCGACCGTAGGCGCAACGGTGACCGGTACAGGAATTTCAACAATCTGTGAACGCTTGTCCAACCTCCAAGCTAGCGCCCCTAATCCTCCCGCCAATAAAAGGAAGACAAAATTTGGCATCCCAGGAATGAGACCAAGTAAACCGATGATCGAAGCCGTTAAGCCAAGCACCCTGGGGTTATTGAAAAGCTGAGCTAGGAGTTGCTCCGAGATATCTTCCTTGTCGCCAACCCGAGTTACTACCATGCCTGCAGCAATTGAAATGATCAGAGCGGGAATTTGCGCAACAAGCCCATCACCAATGGTCAGCAAGGTGTAAGTCTTGGCAGCAGTCCCGACGTCCAAGTTGTGCTGTAGTACGCCGACGAACAAACCACCGATCACATTGATCAGCATAATAATGATGCCCGCAACAGCATCGCCTCGTACAAATTTCGAAGCACCATCCATTGATCCGAAAAAATTTGCTTCGTCAGCGATGGTTGAACGGCGCTTGCGTGCATCATCTTCACCAATCAAACCAGCGTTAAGGTCTGCATCAATGGCCATCTGTTTGCCTGGCATGGCATCCAGCGTAAAGCGAGCAGCAACTTCTGCAACCCGTCCAGCACCTTTGGTGATAACTACGAAGTTAATAATCACAAGTATCGTGAAAACGACAAGACCTACTGCATAGTTGCCGCCTACTAGAAAATGTCCAAACGCTTCAATTACTTGGCCTGCGGCCCCCGGCCCGGTGTGTCCTTCAAGAAGAACAACTCGTGTTGACGCGACGTTGAGCGATAGTCGCAACAGAGTGGTCACCAGTAAAACCGTTGGAAAAATCGAAAAATCGAGCGGTTTCATTACGTTCATCGCGACTAACATGACAATCACTGAGATCGCAATATTGAAGGTAAAGAAGAGATCCAACGCAAAAGGCGGTAGCGGAAGCACCATCATCGCCAAAATCAGGACGATGAGTAGTGGGCCAGCCATCTGCCGCAAACCGATTCGGCCAAAAATGTTTTGCAGCGCCATGCTCGCGTTAGCCATCGACAGCCTCCGGAACTAATTCGGCCGGAACCACTATTTCGCGCGGCGGCTTTGGATAATTGCCGCCAACCTGACGCCAGTTACTCAACTGATAAACATAGGCAAGCACTTCAGCGACTGCGGCATAAAGCGACGAAGGCACCTCCTGATCCAATTCTGTGTGACGGTAGAGCGCGCGCGCCAGTGGCGGAGCCTCAAGCATAGGTACACCATGCTCTGCACCGATCTCGCGTATCTTCAACGCAACCTTGCCCTGCCCCTTGGCGACCAGCTTAGGAGCCGTCATTCCGCTCTTATAGGCCAGTGCAACGGCAAAGTGAGTCGGGTTAGTAACAATCACGTCCGCCGTTGGTACTGCGCCCATCATGCGCTTGCGTGCCGCCTCACGCTGTAGTTGACGAATACGACCCTTGACCTCTGGGTTTCCCTCCATCTCCTTGCCTTCCTGCCTAACCTCCTCGCGACTCATCTTTAGCTTGTCATGGTATTGCCAGAGCTGGAACGGAACGTCCACAAGCACAATTAGCAACATGGCCGAGACAACAACCAAAAAACTAAAACTGAGCAAATGACCTGCACTCGATAAACCGATTTCCACCGACTGCCCAAAAATGGCAAAAATATCGTCCCGCTGACGCCAGAGAACCCAGGCCGCAACCCCCCCGACCAAACTAGCCTTAGCCACCGCCTTAACCAGCTCGACAAGACCGGACCACGAAACGAGTCTTGCTAGCCCCTTGATGGGATCGAGACGGCCGAAATCTGGCTGTAGAGCTTGCAAAGAAAAATTCCAGCTACCGAGGAAATAGGGCGAGATGAGTGCCGCAACAACGAGCGCCAAAAGAAAAGGGGCAAAAATTAGCAATACATCAAAAGAAATATCAGCAAGTCTCACCAACATTAGCTGCGGCTCCTGCCCTAAAGAGGTGTCAAGACGCAAGCTACGCCGAAAGATGGAAATCACCCTCTGCATTATCCAAGGCCCCATGAACCAGAACGATCCTGCAGCGACCATCAGAATCAGAAAAGCACCGACTTCACGCGAACGGGGGACTTGCCCTTGCTCGCGCGCTTGCTCAAGCCGTCGGCCTGACGCTGGTTCTGTTCGTTCGAGATCGCTTTCTTCGGCCATAACCGGCATCCAGTATGTTGCCGGTCATTATAGGAAAAAACGATAAAAAATAAAGGGGTATGAGAGGTTTTTTACATGAATTCTCGAATAGTAGCAAATCAACAACACTTGTAGCTGACGCATAAATGCAAACAGGGGGCGTTGGCCCCCTGTTCAACACACTGATTAGTCAGTATTTACAAGGAATATTCCATGGATCGTGGGCGCCCACCACGAGAATCAATGTCAATAAGAGAACTCAGGTCAGATAACAATTCTTTCATGTCAAGAATCAATACAATTTGCCCATTCGAAAGCGTTGTTACCCCCGCTACACCACGCGGACGAAAGTCATCTAGTGACTTGATCACTGCATCATCGCGCCCTGCGAAACTATCAACTGACAGAATAAAACTACGATCAGAAGTCTGCATCAGAACACCATACTCGGGAGGCTGTAACTGCGGCCAACCGAGCAAACGCGATAGAGCAATCACGGGCAATATTTCACCACGTACAACCAATGTCTCTTTGCCCCCCACTTCCTGCATCTTTTCTTTTTCAATGGGCAAAATTTCCCGTACCATGGATAAGGGTAGTGCGAAGGGCTGATCTCCCAGCAAAACCAGCAATACAGGAAGAATAGCCAGGGTAAGCGGCAAAGAAATGATGAATACAGAGCCTTTACCGGGCTCGGATCGGATCTCGACTGAGCCGTTAAGCTTCTGGATGTTGGTTTTTACGACATCCATTCCGACGCCCCGACCCGACACGGCAGAGGCCTGCGCCATCGTAGAGAAACCAGGAAGGAAAATAAGATTGAGGCTCTGGCGCTCATCCAGCGTGTTGGCTTCCTCCTCGCTGATAATCCCTTTCTCAATAGCCTTGGCGCGAATACGTTCAGCGCTCATTCCGCGACCATCATCGGCGATAATTAAAACAATGTGATCGCCTTCTTGGCGCGCCTCAAGTCGTACAACACTCTTGATCGGTTTTCCTGCAACCTGCCGTTCGTGTGGCAATTCCACACCGTGGTCGACCGCGTTTCTGATCAAGTGAATCAATGGATCAGCCAAGTCTTCGATCATTGTCTTGTCGACTTCGGTTTCTTCACCAATCAGCGCCAGTTCAACATCTTTACCTAATTGTCGTGCTAAATCCCGAGCAATTCTAGGGTACTTTTGGAAGAGTCTACCAATAGGCTGCATCCGCGTTTTCATCACGGAATTCTGCAGATCGGACACCAACAGATCAAGCTGACTAACCGCTTGGTCAAGCGCATGCAAAGTTTCGGAATCCGTCTTGCCGGCTAGAATATCTCCACGCAAGCTGTTCAGTCGATTTTTGGTCAGTCCAATCTCACCTGAAAGATTGAGCACTTGATCCAAGCGTGAAGTATCGACGCGAATCGTACTTTCACGCGCGACAGCACGCTCCTCCACCCGGCGCCCTGCAACTGGAGCTGCTGCGACAGCCGCTGGCTTATCCATCGCACGACGCCCTTCAGGAGGAAAATGAGGCTGTAGGTCAGCAACGTCAGGAGAAGCCGCAACTTCTGGTTCTGGCTTTAACGGAGGTGGAGCAGTCGGAGCAGGTACCGTAACCTCACGCCCCGTTACTGCCTGGTGCAGAGCTTGCCAGTCAGGCGAGTCGCCTGGCACCAGCGAATCACTCGGCTGGCTTGGTTGCAAAACAGGTGTTACTGGAGCTAGAGGAAGTGATGGGGAAGAAGTGGGGACGACAATACGGGTAGCCACTTGCTTTGGCAGCACCGGAGCAGCAATAGCACCGCCTTCCAGAGCCGCGCGCAAGGCGGCCAATACAGCGGGATCTGCAGGTAGCGGTTGCCTCGCCTGCGAAAGCTCTCCAAACATGTTGCGCACACCCTGTGTCGCTGCCATGATGGCATCCATCAATTCATGCGAGAGTGTTAACTCGGAATTACGTAGCTTGTCAAAAAGATTTTCTGTTAGGTGGCAAAGCGTAACCAGTTCGGCCGCATTCAGAAACCCCGCGCCGCCCTTGATCGTATGAAAACCACGAAAGATATCGTTTAGCAAACGCCCATCACCCGGCGTCTTCTCCAAGCCAACCAGCTTATTGTCAACGTCCGACAGCAAATCACTGGCTTCCTGCAGAAAATCCTGCAACAGATCTTCCATCCCGGCAAAATCACTCATGCTGAACTCCCACTAGAATCCTAGACTATCGAGAAGATCGTCGACCTGCCGCTGACTACCAACCACGTCGGCACGCCCTTCGGCATTAATCACTGGCCCGTTAAGCAGCGAGGTGACCGACGCAGTGCGGCGTTCCCCCGGCATGGTTTCAATGAGCACACCCATCAACTGCGACTCCAGGTCCTGCGCAACACCAATGATTTTTTTGATCACCTGACCAGTCAGATCCTGAAAATCTTGGGCCATCATAATTTCGAGTAACTGTGCCTTGGTCGCTCCGGTTTCTTTCGGCAACCCTTGTTTCAGGAAAATACGCGTCTCGACTGCCAGCCGCTTGAATTCCTCGACCCCCATGCGATTAGCAAACAAAGCATCCCACTTTGCACCAAGCGCAAAAGCATCATTCTCCAGCTTGTCCTGCAGCGGATTGGCGATGTCTGTTGCATTGAGCACTCGACAGGCGGCCTGTTCTGTTAGATTCGCTATGTAGGCCAGCCTATCCTTGGCGTCAGGTAACGCCGCGACAGTATCTTCGACCAGTTTATCGTAGCCTAATTCACAAAGGGTATCGTGCAACTGCCTGGCCATGCTGCCAACACGTTGAAATACCTTATTATTGCCCTGCCATTCATCGCCACGGGGGACGGACACCGCCGGCACAACCTCAACCGGGTGCGTCGTTAATTCATGCTGGCCGGCAACAGAATCAAACAAAGCCTGCAAATCATCAGAATCATTTACTATCCCTCCGCTACTGCTGGGTGCTGGCGTGGGAGACGCAACAACAGCAGGCGCGCCAACACCCGAGGCGATACTGTCAAACAGCGCCTCAAGGTCGTCGGAATCACCCTGCTTGTAGTCTTGGCTCATCTCAGACCCCCATTTTGTCAAATATCTTCTGCAGTTTTTCCGCGAGCGTCGCGGCAGTAAAAGGCTTGACGATATAGCCGCTAGCCCCCGCCTGAGCTGCAGCGATAATATTTTCTTTCTTGGCCTCGGCTGTAATCATCATAACCGGCAAATGCTTGAGTGTCGGTGAAGAACGAACGGCTTGAAGTAACTGCAAACCGTCCATATTCGGCATATTCCAATCGGTCACGACAAACTCAAAGTCTCCGTTTTGCAACTTCTGGAGAGCCACGGCGCCGTCCTCCGCTTCATCAACGTTTGTAAAACCCAACTCCTTAAGCAAGTTGCGAACAATTCTGCGCATTGTCGAAAAATCATCGACTACCAGAATTCTCATTTTTGGATCAGCCATTCTCTACTCCAGGTTTCTCTTATTCTCTTATCGTTCAAGCAATGGACGCAAGGTCTCGGCAAGTACTTCAGCATCGAATTTTGCGACGTATGCATCAACCCCCACAGCCTTACCCATCGCCCGATTTGCCTCGGAGGATAGCGAGGAATGCATGATGACTGGAATTCCCTCGAAACGAACATCACTTTTTATATTCTTGGTCAGTACGTAACCATCCATTTCCGGCATTTCGGCGTCAGCGAGAATCAGCCGAATTTCATCGCGTAGAGGTTTACCCATTTGCTGAGCATGCGCGGCTATGGCCTGCAGGCGACTTAGAGCCTCGGCGCCATTGGTCGCGTGCTTGTGTTTAACACCCAGCTTATCGAGTACTTCTGTAATTTTGCGGCGAGCTACAACTGAATCATCAACAAAAAAGACCGTTACATCCTCACTCAACTGTGCCGGCTGAATATCAACGATTATTGCATCGCCAAAGGCGTTGGCTAGAATCTGTTCAACATCAAGAATCGAGACGAGGTGGCCACTATCCAGCTCAATGACAGCCGTAATCAACCCTTGATTGGCAGCGAGCACCGTCTCCGGCGCTTTTACCCTTTCCCAATCGACGCGAATAATCCGATCAACTTCATGCACCAAAAAACCAAGGGTACGTTTAGAATACTCCGCGACCATCATGGTTTTTCCCAAACCCGGTTGCACACTTTCGTGCCCAAGAAATGAGACCAGTGACAAAACAGGAATGACATTACCACGCAGAGAAATTAGACCCTCTACACCTCGCGGCATATTAGGCGTTTTGGTGATGTGGGGGGTACGCCCGACTTCTCTGACCTTGAATACGTTGATCCCAAACGTTTCCCGCGTGCCTAGAGAGAAAAGCAGGATTTCCATCTTATTGGAACCGGCCAGCCGAGTCCGCGCATCAACGCTTTCAAGCAGGTTCTTCTTGTCCGCCATGTCCATCTTATTACTCCAGCGAAATCACTTCGTCATGCAGACGGAGGGAGTTGGGTAGAACCAAGCAAACGACGCTCCAAAGCTTCCGACAGCCGCTGCGGTTCAAACTTGGCTACATACTCATCGACCCCGACCGATTTTCCAAGCTGTTGGTTAGACATGCCCGACAGCGACGAATGCATGATGACCGGAATCCCGCTAAAGCGTGGATCGTTCTTAATTGTTTTGGTCAGAATATAACCATCCATCTCCGGCATTTCTATGTCGGTCAAAACAAGACTGATCAAATCTGACGGCTTCCGACCCATAGATATGGCATAGTTTGCCATTTTCTCCAGCTCAATCCACGCCTCGCGACCATTCATGGCCGAAACAAACTTGACCCCCATTGCTTCCAGGGTACGCTGAATCTGCTTGCGGGCAACGACCGAGTCATCAGCAAAAACTACCGTTAACTCGGGCCTGTCGAGCGGCTTTATACTCCGAAACACAAGTTCGTCGTCGTAATTGGTGGTTTCCGACAAGACTTTCTCGACGTCCATCATCATCACCAGACGACCGTCGGCCAATTCGGTAACAGCGGTCACCAAACCTCCCATCTCGGCCATCAGCATAGCCGGTGGTACGCGCATCTGGCTCCAATCGAGCCTCAGAATAGTGTCGACACCCTCAACCAGGAAACCCTGCGTATGTCCGGCATATTCAGTAACAATCATAATGCCGCGCGGAGTCTCGGTTTGAACTCCGGCATAACGTGCCAAGTCAACGACGGGAACCAATGCACCGCGCAAACTGACCATACCCTCAACCGAACCAGGCATCTCCGGTGCTGAAGTGATGGGAGGCGTACGCATCACTTCACGTACTTTAAAAACGTTAATACCAAAAGTTTCACACCGGCCCGTACGCGAATCGAGTCCGAGCGAAAATAGCAAAATCTCCAGCTTATTAGTGCCAGCGAGTTTGGTACGCGCATCAATGTTCTTGAGCAGCTCTGACATTCCTGAACTTCCTCTAGAAATTACGGCCCGGCGGGCTTATTGTCTGCATCTTAATCGAACAATCTCTAGTACGCTACGGCTTATTACCTTATCCGCAAGACAGGCGACCCACGGATCAAGTGTCGGTTTTATAGCCGATGCGGAAACCGCCCCAGTGTTGACCACCCACGTAAACTGGTGCTGAAATATCGTGCATGATCTCACCCGTGTCACGCCGGTAAGTTTGTAACAAGAAAGGTAACTCGTGGTCTCCGCAGCGTTTTCCCACCGGATCATCGAATATCCGCTTAGTGCGGTTATTGACAAAATCTACCTTGGCATTACCAGTCAAGGGTTGCGAAAAAACACGGTTATGGGTTGGAACATAGCCTTTTCGGTCACACGAGATGGCATAAACGATCCACTTGTAGCTATCCAGCAGTTGTTCCTGCGCCGGCATAAATGCCTGATCTGTAAAACTATCGAACCGTGTCTTGTATTTTTGCGGCTTCGAATTGAGGATGGGCTGATAGTTGTTGTCAAATAAATCATCCATCTTGATTCGCCCTGAATCCAGCGCCTTGTCAAGAATCTGGCTGATATTTTCTGCAGCACGCTTCACTATTTCAGGCATTTGTGCATGGGTTTCGACAGCCTTATCGCCTGCCGCTCCGAGATTGAATACGTTGCCAATTTCTTTCAGGTTGTTCGCCAGATACTCAAGCTGCTTCGCTTCTTCAAGCGCCTTTTCAGCCGAAGTACTGTTTGTTTCGGCCATATCCATAATATTGCAGACATGAGCAGCAATATCAGTACCCGTTCGGCTTTGCTGGGCAACCGCCGATGCGATGGCATCAACCTTCTCCATTGTGTTGCGAGCGCCACTGTTAATCCGTTCAAGTGATGCAGCAGCCTGGCGGGCGAGATCTGCACCGGTTCTGGCCTGTCCCGTACCGGCCTCAATACTGGTGATCGCACTTTGTGTTTCGCCTTGAATTGCACTTATCATTTGGCTGATTTCACCGGTCGCTTGAGACGTTCGTTCGGCCAGTTTTCGCACTTCGTCCGCCACCACGGCGAAACCACGCCCCTGCTCTCCGGCTCTTGCCGCCTCAATGGCCGCATTGAGCGCCAATAAATTAGTCTGATCGGCAATTTCCCGAATAGTTTGAACAATCCCGCTGATTGCCTTGGAACGCTCGCCAAGCGCACAAACAACCAAGGCCGACTGAGCCACTGAACCGGCGATTCTCTCCATCTCGGATGATGCACTATGCGCAATTTTTACCCCCTCTGCAGACAGCGTGTTCGATGTCGCAGAGATACCTGCAGTTTCACTGGCGTTGGAACTCACCAGATTCATATGCTCGGTCAGATCGGTCATTGCCATCGCCGCTGCAAGAGCGGCATCGCGCTGCTGACTTGAACCCGATGCCACACGATTAGCTTCACCGATTAACTGCTGCGAAGCACGGCCAACCTCAACCGAATTAAAGAATACCTTGCCGATGATCGTCTGAAAGCTCTCAATAAGCTTATTGAATTCGGTTGCTGTTTTGGCAATCTCGTCATGACCAAGCACCGACGCACGCTTGGTCAGATCTCCATCCAGAAACATGCGCGCAATTACACCGCGCAATTCATTCAGCCGCCTGACCAGCCCCCTCTGAATAACAAGACTAAGGAGGAGCGCGATAACCACCGACAAGCCAATAGCCACTCCCCAGCCAAGGACGCCTCCACCCAAGACATAACCACCCACCCAACCGGCAAAGGCACCAAGCAGCACTTGCAGAAGCATCAGGATCCGAATCTTCCAGGCCACGCCGTTCATTGTTCGTCTCTTTCAGGTTTTAGGCACAATCATCGCCCTGTTATACGACCAATTCCCGAGTAACTTGAATTCCCTGCTGTTCTGCCCCGATACTAACTAGACCATCTTGAATAGCTTACTAAAGTTGGCAATATCCAACACCTGCTTGACTCCGGATTGCGCATTGGCCAACAGGATTGCCTTGTTTGCCGAGCCAGCCTTGTCGCGTACCATCAACAACATCCCCAAAGCCGAACTATCGAGATAATCGACGCCGGTAAGATCAACAACTAAAGTGCGCACCTCGGCGTTATCCATTAACGGCTCGTAGGCTGCACGAAATTCTCGGTGAGAATTGAAATCGAAGCGCCCAACCAGTTTGATTCTAGCCTCTCCGTTGCTGACACTCACATTGGCCTGCATAAACACCCCATCCACAAAAAAATTGCTAGCTTACTCTCGACTGACCAACTACGCCACAGCCTTACCCAGCACGCTGAGAACACGTCGCGCCATAGCGTCGAGCGCGACAACTTCCTCCACAGCGCCGACGAGGGCCGCTTCACGCGGCATCCCGTAGACAACACAACTGGCCTCATCCTGGCCAAAGGTTCGACCTCCTGCACGACGTAAGCGCAGCAGTCCTTGGGCACCGTCCTTGCCCATCCCCGTCAAAATAACGCCCAAGGCATTGCGACCGACCACCTCGGCAGCAGAATCGAACAATACGTCAACTGAGGGACGATGACGGTTAACCGGGGGGGTCTTAAGCAACTCCGTGACATATCCCGTCGCGTTACGCTTGACGATCAAATGGGAATGGCCTGGAGCCACGTAAACCGTACCCGATTCAAGCCGCTCACCGCCCTGCGCTTCGATAACGCGTGGCGGGCATAAAGTGTCCAATCTTCTTGCAAACGATGCGGTAAAACTCTCTGGCATATGCTGAACAATCAATACCGGCGGACAATCGGCCGGAATACCCAGCAGAAAATCCTTGAGCGCCTCGGTACCGCCCGTCGACGCCCCGACAAAAACGATTCGGCTACCCGCCTGCGCTGGCCGGGCTATCGCGCGGGCAGCGGGAGTCGTTGCGGCAGGGGTAGCAGCAGGCGGTGTATGGGCAACCGCTGCCGGCGCACTCGGAGCTGCCGGCGCGTTACGACGAACGCGCGCGCCGTGTGCGGCTCGAATTTTATCCTGCAATTCCTGCGCATACTCTTCGGTGGACTGCGCGCTATCCATGCGCGGCTTACCGATAAAATCGACAGCGCCCAGTTCAAGCGCTCGCAATGTGGTTTCCGATCCAGCCTCCGTAAAGGAAGAAACCATTACCACCGGCATAGGGCGCAAACGCATTAATCGCTCAAGAAACTCAATTCCATCCATTTTTGGCATCTGGACATCGAGCGTCAGCACATCCGGATTCAGAGTTTTGATCAAATCGCGCGCCGAATGTGCATCCGGCGCCGAACCGACAGCCTCGATATCCGGTGCACTATTGATGAGTTCAACCAGCAGCTTCCGCATCACAGCAGAATCGTCGATAACGAGAACTCTGGTCGTCATGATTTATGCCTGCAGTAATAAAAAATGTGTTGGAAGATGTCTTCCAATAAACGGCATAAGCCAATATTTTTTGGTGTAAGCACAAGCACCTCAAGTAAATAGTTCGACATCGCCTTCGACCTTGGAATCGCCAAGCCGACTGCGGTATTCTTTTTCGCGGGTAAACAGTGTGTCGTTGTGTACCCTATGTAATTTGCGCACCATGACGCGCCCGTTTTTCGGGAAAAAATAAACTTTGCGCGGATAAGAGTCCAGCAGATCCTTGGCCACAACCGGGATTTTCTCAAGCTTTAAATAATGAAGTACAAATTCGGCATTGCGTGTCCCAACATTGCTGCTGACCAAGCTCTCCATCACTGCACCGCCACCAAAGACCTTGGCCTCCATCCGATTGCGCCGGGCGCCGAGTTTTTGCAGATGGTTAATTAAAACCTCCATAGCATAGGTGCCGTAACGTGCCGAGGTACTAATCACATTGCCGCCTGCCTCCTCTGGCAGCATAAAGTGATTCATGCCGCCAATTCCTGAATCTACATCACGAATACAGGCCGTCACGCACGAACCCAGCACCGTGACCAGCACCATCTCGCGCTGCGTGACGTAATACTCACCGGGCAATACCTTGGCCGCCTGCGAATCGAAATTGCGATCAAAATACAGGTTGGTGGCCAAGTGTTCGACGTAGCCATGTTCCGCCTGAAAACCAGGGGAGGCTCCTCCGTCCGCCCCCTTGGCGTTATTTGTGTGGCTGGCGCGCGAGTTCATAAACAGTTTTCCCCAGCGATCTAAACAAATCGGCGGCGTGCAGGAAGCTTTCCGAGTGACCGGCAAAGAGCAGACCATGATCGTGCATGAGCGGCGCAAAACGGGACAGAATCGTGTACTGCGTCGGTTTGTCGAAATAAATCATAACATTGCGGCAAAAAACCACATCCAGCGGACCGCGTAGCGGCCAGTTCGGCTCTAGCAAATTCAGCCGCTGGAAGCTTACCATTCGGCGTAATTCGGGGCGAACACAGACGTATCCCTCCTGCGCACCGGCCCCTTTCAGAAAGAATCGCTTTAAACGCTCGGGGGGCAATTTCTCGACTCGCTCTATTGGATAAACCCCTTTTTCGGCTGTCGCCAAAACATTGGTATCCAGATCGGAGGCCATAATCGAGACAGGAGCATTAAAGTTGCCAAAGGTCTCGACCGCCGTCATGGCAATGCTATACGGCTCCTCACCGGTCGACGCCGCCGAACACCAGATTTTAATCGGAGAACGACCTTGCACACGCCTCAAATGCTCGGCGAGAATCGGAAAATGATGCGGTTCCCGGAAAAAAGAGGTGAGATTGGTGGTGAGAGAGTTGACGAATTTCTCCCACTCATCTTTTTCGCCTTTCTCCAGCAATGCCAAATAATCGCCGAAGGAATTCAACCCGGTCGCCCGCAAACGGCGGGCCAGGCGGCTATAGACCATATCCTGCTTGACAGCGGACAGCGAAATGCCCGCATGCTGATAAATCAGTTTGCGCACCCGCTCGAAGTCCGCCGAGGTAAAAGCAAACTCGCGCTCGCCCTTATCGCGTTGGACGGGCGGCGTTAGGGGAGGCCGTTTCGGATCGATCATCGTCTGATTCTCATAAGAAGGGTCGGAGCATAGTTAGGATCAAAACTCGTGCCACTCATCGTCCAGCGAAGCCGCTAGCCGGGGCACCGGTTTCCGCACCTCGCGTGGTGGAGCCGAAGAGCGCTCTGTTGGCGACGCAAAAGACGACTCCGCAACCGGCAATGCCCGTTGGCGCTCGGCAGTCGGCAAGGCAACGGCTCCTTTGCGTTCACTCCCCGCCAAGCGAAAAACCGATACCGCTTGTGCCAGTGCTTGCGCCTGCTCTTCCAGACTCTCAGCGGCGGCCGCCGCTTGTTCGACCAGCGCGGCGTTCTGCTGCGTCACCTCGTCCATCTGGCTCACCGCCAGGCTAACCTGTTCAATACCGGCGCTCTGCTCACGGCTGGCGCCGGAGATGTCGGCCATAATCTTGGCCACCCCTTTAATGCTGCTGACGATTTGCGCCATCGTCCGCCCAGCTTGTTCGACTTGTTTATTGCCACTTTCGACCTTATCGACCGAATCGGCAATCAGCTCCTTGATTTCCTTGGCCGCCGCTGCGCTGCGCTGCGCCAGAGCGCGTACTTCGGTGGCTACCACGGCAAAACCACGACCCTGTTCGCCAGCGCGCGCGGCTTCGACCGCTGCATTCAGCGCAAGGATGTTGGTCTGGAAAGCAATACCGTCGATGACGCCAATGATGTCGGCAATCTTGTTCGACGACTGGGCGATAGCGCCCATGGTGTGTACCACCTGGCTAACGACGGCGCCGCCCTTTTCGGCGACTTGCTGCGCGTTGCCGGCCAGCTCATTGGCTTGCCGGGCGTTATCGGCATTTTGTTTCACCGTGCTGGTCAGTTGCTCCATGCTCGAAGCGGTTTCCTCCAGGCTGCTGGCTTGTTCTTCGGTACGCGCCGAGAGATCCTGATTACCGCTGGCAATTTCCTTGGCTGCCGTATTGATGGCATCGGTCGATTCCTGAATCTGGCCGATCACTTCGCGCAAACGGTTAATTGTTCCGTTGGTATCGTCCTTCAAGCGACCGAACAAACCGTGGTAATCGGCCTCGACATTTTGCGTCAGGTCACCTTGCGCGACGGCGGTCAACACCGCCGCAACATCCTGCAAGCCGGTCGAGGTGACTTCCGATAAGCGGTTCATGCCCTCGGCCAATTGCTTGAAGAAGCCTTCCTTACCGTCGAGACTAAGCCGCCGCTCAAAGTCGCCGCGACTGGCGGCGCCGACGATATCCGATACCTCGCGCTCGACAGCCAATTCATTGGTGCGGTCTTGCCATTCACCGACCGAACCCAGGCGACTTCCCGTCTCATTGAACACCGGGCTGGTGACAACCCGGTAGGTACGCCCGCCAATCAACATCTCGGTCGTGGTCGTTTGCGTCAGCGAAGCCAGTCGCTTCAAGGCTGGTTCTGGGTCGGCATAAAGATTTCCAATGCTGCTGCCGACAAAAGTGTCAATCGAAAAGGCCGGATTTTGCGCTTTTAACTGCGGCTCGATCCGGCGCAGAGTCTCGGTCAAGGCGTGATTCATATAAATGACCCGACCAGCAACATCGGCAATACGCACCGGTGTGCCGACACAATCGAGGGCCATTTTGATGCGCGACATATCGTCGCCTTTTCTCTTCGATTCGGCCAACTCGAATCCCATGCGTGTTTGCATCGACTGCAAACCCTGCATCACCTTGCCGATTTCGTCATTCTTGGCGATATTGATCTGCGTCGTAAAATCGCCGCTGGAGATGGCGCGGAAGGTTTCTATCGC
>CAXNNH010000004.1:0-21272 GCA_964203325.1 Burkholderiales bacterium
TCCCAACGTCGAGCGCGTGACGACCCTCTACAAAACCGGCGTCAAACTTGCCAAGGAGACTATGTGCGCCCTGGAGAAAAAACTTCAGCGTCTGCCCGGACTGGGTAAATGGTTTGTCGACATCACGCCCGCCTCCATCTGCCTTTCCACGGGTTAAATTACGGGAAGTCCCTAAGCGGAATTGTAGTCTGGGCGTTAGCCTATCGGTCGCGTCGACCGCCCGCGCAAACTCCTCGACTTTTCGTTTGTACTTGCGGTGGCTCCCCAGGCTACAGCGAGCGCCGTAGATTTGGGAAATATCTTCGACTGCCCCAGAGACATTTTCCTCCCGTCAATCAACTATCGCTCCATTTCCTCTTTCGGGTCGAAGAAGCCGAGATCGCTATATACTTTCGCCTTTTCCAATTTCACAGTCAGTTATGAGCCAGCCAAAAAGTATAGGAATAGTCTCTCTCGGTTGTCCGAAAGCCTTGGTCGATTCCGAGCAAATTCTGACTAAGCTGCGTGCCGAGGGCTACCTGATTTCGCCGTCTTATCAAGGTGCTGATCTCGTACTGGTCAATACTTGCGGTTTTATCGACGCCGCCGTCGAAGAGTCGCTGGACGCCATCGGCGAGGCGTTGAGCGAGAACGGCAAGGTGATTGTCACCGGTTGCCTGGGGGCCAGGGAGGAATTGGTGCGCAGCGCGCACCCGAAGGTACTGGCCATTACCGGGCCGCATGCCGCCGACGAGGTGTTGCAGCACGTCCACAGGCATTTGCCGCAACCGCACGATCCGTATTCCAGTCTGGTGCCGCCACAAGGCATCAAGCTGACGCCGCAGCATTTTGCCTACCTGAAAATTTCCGAAGGCTGCAACCATAGCTGCACCTTCTGCATTATTCCCTCGCTGCGTGGCCCGTTGGTGAGTCGCCCGATTGGCGATGTGTTGCAAGAGGCGAAAAATCTGGCCGAGGCCGGCGTGCGCGAGTTGCTGGTCATCTCGCAGGACACCAGCGCCTACGGTATCGACCTTAAGTATCGCACCGGCTTTTTCGGCGGTCGCCCGGTCAAAACGCGCTTGCGCGAGTTGTGCGACGCGCTGGCCGAATTCGGCATTTGGGTGCGCCTACACTACGTTTACCCCTATCCCAGCGTCGACGATCTGATCCCGCTGATGGCCGAAGGCAAGATCCTGCCGTATCTCGATGTGCCTTTTCAGCACGCCAGCCCACGTATCCTGAAGGCGATGAAACGTCCGGCCAGTGCTGAAAACAACCTGGAACGCATCAAGGCGTGGCGCGCCATTTGCCCGGAAATCACTATCCGCAGCACCTTCATCACTGGTTTTCCCGGTGAAACGGACGCCGAATTCGAGGAGTTGCTGGCGTTTATCGAGGAAGCCCGTCTCGACCGCGTTGGTTGTTTTGCCTACTCGCCGGTTGACGGCGCGACGGCCAATGCCTTGCCGGGCGCCGTGCCGCAGGAAATTCGCGAAGAGCGACAGCGTCGCTTGATGGAGTTACAGGAAGACATTTCTGCCGAGCTGCTGGCGGCCAAGATTGGGCGCGAAATCGTGGTGCTGGTGGATGAAGTCGATGACGAGGGAACGATTGCCCGCTCGGCCTCCGATGCGCCGGAAATCGACGGCTTGGTCTTCATCGACGGCTACTTTACTGCCGAGCCGGGCGATTTTATGCGTGTGCGGGTCGTCGATGCCGACGAGCACGATTTGTACGCCGAGGCGCTGCCCGTCGCGGGTTGATGGCTGAAGACCCGCATGGATAAACGATCTTCAGAGGGTGTGGCTGGAGAGTGGCGTCTTTATTGGCTCTCCGGGCAGCCTGCTTGTAGAACGCCTATTGGCGCGGCTTGCAGCGGAGCGGTGATAGCCGATTCGTTTTTCCCTGTCCCTTTTTGGGCGCGGTCAAGATCTTTGAACATTCAACGTGGCTCGTAAGATGATGAAAGTATTTGGCATTGCCGGCTATTCCGGTTCCGGTAAAACGACACTGCTGGAAAAGCTCCTGCCGCGCTTTGTGGCGCTTGGTTTGCGCGTTTCGGTGATGAAACATACGCATCACGATTTCGACATCGACCGGCCGGGCAAGGATTCCTACCGCCATCGCGAGGCTGGCGCTAGCGAGGTGCTGATTGCCAGCGGCACGCGCTGGGTGTTGATGAACGAACTGCGCGGCCTGCCGGAACCGACGCTGGAAGAATATGTTCAGCGATTTTCACCCTGCGATCTGGTGCTGGTCGAGGGTTTCAAACAGGAAGCCATCCCCAAGCTCGAAGTCTATCGCCCCGCCCATGGCAAGCCACCGCTCTGGCCAGATAATCCGCACGTAATTGCGGTCGCCTGCGATTCACCGGGGGCTTTGTCCCTCACGTTACCGGTGCTCGATCTAAACGATGCGGACGCCATTGTTCGCTTTATTTTGCAGTCTCTGAACATGGAAGGAAAGACGCATGCTGTCGTTTGACGAAGCACTGGCGCGCCTGCTGGCCGATGCGCGGTCGGTCGGTGAGATCGAAATGCTCCCCACCCTGGCGGCAGCCGGACGGGTGCTGGCGCAAGCGCAATACGCCACGCTGGATGCGCCGCCACTCGACAATTCGGCGATGGATGGCTACGCCGTGCGCGTGGCCGATTTGTCGGCGACGGGGACGACGTTGCCCGTGCTGCAGCGTATTCCGGCGGGCACGGTGGGGACGCCACTGCGCCCCGGAAGCGCCGCGCGCATTTTCACCGGCGCACCGATTCCGCTCGGCGCCGACGCGGTCGTGATGCAAGAGCTGTGTGCGCACGGCGAAATGTGCGCGACCGGCGAGACCAGCGTCGTGGTCAATCATCTACCGAAGCCAGGCGAGAATATCCGCCGCGCCGGTGACGACATCGCCGCTGGAAGCTGCATTCTGGCGGTCGGCCAGCGCTTGCGGGCGCAGGATACGGCCTTGGCCGCTTCAGTGGGCATGGCGCATTTACCGGTTTGGCGTCGTTTGCGCGTCGCCGTCTTTTTTACCGGCGACGAGTTGTGCATGCCGGGCGAGCCGCTGCCGGCCGGAGGCATCTACAACTCCAACCGTTTCTTGCTGCGGGCCTTACTTGAACGCTTAGGCTGCGAAGTGCAGGATCTCGGCCAGGTGCCCGACGATCTCGCCGCAACGCGCGCAGCGCTGCGTCAGGCGGCGCAGGACAGCGATCTGATTTTAACGTCGGGGGGCGTTTCGGTCGGCGATGAAGATCACGTCAAGCCGGCGGTCGAGGCTGAAGGCCGGCTCGATCTGTGGAAAATCGCCATCAAGCCGGGTAAGCCGCTGGCTTTTGGGCAGATTAGAATGGTCGATCGCGAAGTAGCCTTTATCGGTTTGCCGGGCAATCCCGTGTCGGGCTTCGTCACCTTCCTGATGCTGGTGCGCCCTTTCATCCTGCGTTTGCAGGGCGTGCAACAAGTGGCGCCCGCAGCCTACGCCCTGCGCGCCGACTTCGACTGGATGCGTCCCGATGCCCGGCGCGAGTTCCTGCGCGCACGCTTGAACGCCGATGGCGGACTGGATCTTTTTCCAAAGCAGGGGGCCGGTGTACTAACGTCGGCTGTGTGGGCCGACGGTCTGGTCGACACGCTGCCGCAGCAAACTATCCGGCGCGGCGATTGGGTGCGCTTTTTGCCATTTTCCGAGTTATTAAATTAAACGCTAAAGCCAGCGACTACAGCAAACGAGCCTACCATGCTGAATATTCTTTACTTCGCCAGCCTGCGCGAGACGCTGGGACACAGTAGCGAACACCTTGATCTACCGCCAGATGTCCATGATGTCGGTGGATTGCTCAATCTGTTGATTGCGCGCGGAGGTGATTGGGCCAAACTCAGTTCAGTTAAAAATATTCGCTACGCGGTCAATCAGGAGATGGCGCGTCTCGATTCCCCCCTCAAGGCCGGCGATGAAGTTGCGTTTTTTCCGCCGGTGACCGGAGGTTGATATGCCTATTCGCCTGCAGGAAGCCGATTTCGATGTCGGCGCCGAGCTAAGTGTGCTACGCCACGGCGATGCGCGCATCGGGGCCATCGCCAGCTTTGTCGGCCTGGTGCGCGACGTTAGCGACGGCGCCGGTATTTCTGAAATGACCTTGGAGCATTATCCGGGGATGACCGAGAAAGCACTGGTGGCGATTGTTGCCGAGGCCAAGACGCGCTGGTCGATTTTCGATGCGCTGGTGATCCACCGTTTTGGCCGTTTGCTGCCGACCGAGCAGATCGTTATGGTCGCCGTCAGCGCTGTGCATCGCGGCGAAGCGTTTGCCGCCTGCGAATTCATCATGGATTTTCTCAAGACACGCGCACCGTTCTGGAAGCGCGAAGTAACCCCGGCTGGCGCACGCTGGGTCGATGCGCGGGAAGCCGATCAATCGGCGGCAGAGCGGTGGCTTGATGAGTAGTTCGTTCCGCCTAAACAATTATAAATATACCGTTTGGCCTATTGCGCTGCCAACGATACGGTCTCAGAAAGACTGCCTAAAAAGCGACAGGCTATGCGACGTTTGACAGTACTTGTGCCTTTCCTGGAACCGAACTCCGCACATTCGGAAGCAGCAACGGTACATGGGCACTGCCAATCAGGAAGAAATTAACGATTGGATTGAAGTATTTAAAGGTAGAATCAAACATTATGGTATTCCCGCAAAAGACCCCTAGAGAGCCGGCACAATGAGCATCATTGCCAACAAAAAAGCCTTCCACGATTACTTTGTCGAAGAAAAATTTGAAGCAGGAATCGCCCTTCTAGGCTGGGAGGTAAAAGCTATACGCGCAGGCCGGGCGAATATCAAGGAATCCTACGTCGTGATCCGCAGTGGCGAGGTGTTTGTCTTTGGCATGCATATTACGCCGTTGCCACAAACCTCCACGCACGTAGTTTCCGACCCCATCCGTACCCGTAAACTATTGTTACACGCCAAGCAGATCAGCAAATTGATAGGGCAGGTGGAACGTGCTGGCTACACGCTATTGCCGATTGATCTGCACTTCACGCGCGGTCGCATCAAAGTTGAAGTAGGTTTAGCCAAAGGGAAAAAACAACACGACAAACGTGAATCTGAAAAAGAACGTGACTGGGAACGAGAAAAAGCACGCCTAGTACGAGTCAAGGTTTAGCACATACTATAAATAATGCACATTTCACTACTTAAGCGGTACTCTACCAACCGGCTTCGGTCACTTTTTCTGCCCAAAATAGCGCGGCAATTGTTTTTGCGTCGCTAATTTCCCCTGTGCGTACTGCTTCCTTTGCGTCGCTAAGTGACAAATTCAAGACATCGAGAAATTCCCCGCAGTCCAACTGTTGTGAAGATTCACGATGTAGCCCCTGCGCCATGAAAATCTCTATTCGTTCGTCCGAGTAACCAACGCAGGGGTGCATCACGCCTAGATGGCGCCAGTTTGTCGCGACATACCCGGTCTCTTCAAGGAGCTCGCGCATCGCAGTATTTAGTATGTTTTCTCCCTGATCTATTTTTCCCGCAGGGAGTTCGAGAATAGCGTGACGCAACGGGTAACGGTACTGGCGCTCGAAAAGTAGATCACCATTTTCTTGCAGCGCGATGATCACAACAGCGCCGGGATGAACGATGTACTCGCGAACAGATTCATGCCCGTCAGGTAATTTCACACGATCACACCGTACATCTAGTAATTGTCCTTTGAAGACTTGGACACTATCGAGCGTTTCTTCGTAGAGGTGCTTATAATTATCTTGCATACAGTCGATGTCTCCCCGTAAAAATAACACCCCAACTAGTGGGGCATTCTTCACAAAGGGGGGTGCATCTCTCAGAGAGAGCGCAACAGAGAGTAAGCACAGAGCGACATTAGAGCCTGCGGAAAGATCCCAAGCAACGCAACGGCCAGTCCATTAGCCGACATAAGGAATTTGATATCGATTGGTGCATGAATCGGCGTCGTATCAGTCGGCTGATCGAAATACATAACCTTCACCACCCGCAGGTAGTAGAAAGCGCCGATCAAAGAAAAGAATACCGCAGCAACGGCCAGCCACAGATAACCGGCAGCAACCACCGCCTGCAGCACCGAGAACTTGGCGAAGAAACCAATGAAGAATGGAATTCCCGCCATTGAGAACATCATCATCATCATGATTGCGGCAAACCACGGGCTGCGTTTGTTCAAGCCTTTGAAATCATCAATTTCGTCAGACTCAAAACCAGACCGCGCCAATAACAAGATCATGCCGAAGGTGCCTACGCTGGTCAGCACGTAGCTAATGACGTAAAACATGGACGAGCTATAGGCATTGAGAGCGAAGCGCGCGTCGGCACCGACCACGCCGGTAACCAAACCGAGCAGCATGAAACCCATGTGTGAGATCGCCGAATAAGCCAGCATACGCTTGAGATTAGTCTGGGCGATTGCTGCAAAGTTACCAACGGCCATCGACAATACGGACAGGATAATCAGCATCATCTGCCAATCCTGGGCCAACACAATTAAGCCATTGACCAACATTCGGATGACGATGGCGAAAGCCGCAAGTTTTGGCGCAGACGCGATCAGCAGTGTGACTGCTGTCGGCGCACCGTGATAAACGTCGGGAATCCACATGTGGAACGGCACCACGCCGAGCTTAAAAGCCAAACCTGAAACCAGGAAAACCAAGCCAAAAATGAGAATCGTCTTGTTGGCCTGACCCATATACAGGCGCTCGGCGACTGCGGTAATTTCGAGCGTCCCGGTCGCACCATAGATCATCGACATGCCATAAAGCAGCAAGCCGGATGCCAATGCACCGAGAACAAAATATTTCATTGCCGCTTCGGTGGCCGCAACGGAGTCACGATTCAGCGCCACCATGGCGTATAGCGCCAGCGAGAGCAATTCTATCCCGATATAAATGGTTAGAAAGTGATTAGCCGAGATCATTACCATCATGCCCAGCGTGGCAAATAGAGTCAGGGTATAGAACTCGCCTTTCGCCATTTGCGCGCGGTCAAGGATGTAACCACGCGAATAAAACAGCACGATCATCACGGTCATATAGAGCAGTAATTTCAGCAGATCACCCATCAGATCATCAACATACATATTACTGAAGGTATAGGAAATTTCACCCGTGCTGGTTATAAAGGTGGCGATTGCGGTACCGACCAGCGTCAATTGTGTCAGCGCAAAGGTCAGCGTCCGCTTCTTATCCTTGACCAAGAGATCTACTAACATGACAACACAAGTCATCGTCAGCAGAAATATTTCTGCACTCGCGGGGTGCAGATCGGGTAAAACGAATTGCATTTCGGCAAGAGTCATAGCGGCTACCAGTTATTGGATCTTGCTGATGGCAACGTGACGCAGTAACTCGTTGACCGAGCTGTGCATCACTTCGGTAAAGGGCAATGGATACAGCCCCATGAGCATTACGCCCGCTGCCAACAAAGCCAGAATCATGAATTCGCGGGGGGTGATATCGCTCAGCTCGGCCACATGGTGATTCGCCACTGCGCCAAAAACAACGCGTTTGACCATCCACAATGTATAGGCCGCACCGACGATCATGGTTGAAGCAGCGGCAAAGGCCACCCAGAAGTTGAATTTGACTGCAGCCAAAATAATCATGAACTCACCGACGAAGCCGGAGGTGGCGGGCAGCCCGGCGTTGGCCATGGCGAACAACATGAAGAAAGCGGCAAACTTTGGCATGGTGTTGACCACACCACCATAATCAGCAATCTGCCGTGAGTGCACTCGATCGTACATCACACCAATCGAGAAAAACATCGCCCCGGAGACGAAACCATGGGAAACCATTTGCACCAGCGCACCTTCAATACCCATAGTGCTAAACATGAAGAAGCCGAGCGTGACGAACCCCATATGGGCAATCGAAGAGTAGGCAACCAGTTTCTTCATATCTTCCTGAACCAGCGCAACAAAACCTATATAGACAATGGCAATCAACGATAACGCAACTACCAAGCCCGAGAGTTCGTGCGAAGCATCGGGCGCAATCGGCAAAGAGAAGCGCAGAAAACCGTATGCACCGAGCTTGAGCCCAATCGCAGCCAGCACGATAGATCCCCCAGTCGGTGCCTCGACGTGCGCATCCGGCAACCAAGTATGCACCGGCCACATCGGTACCTTGACGGCAAATGCGATCAGGAAAGCCAAGAAAATCCAAGTCTGTGCTAACAAACTAAGCGGCAGACGGTGCCAGTCGAGAATCGAAAAACTGCCACCAGACTGTACAAAAAGATAGATTAGCGCAATTAGGAATAGCAACGAACCCATCAGCGTGTAAAGGAAAAACTTGAACGCTGCATAAACACGATTGGGGCCACCCCAGACACCGATAATCAGATAGAGCGGAATCAGTGAAGCTTCAAAGAAAACATAGAACAACATCCCATCTAGGGCGGAGAAGATGCCGTTCATCAAGCCCGACATAATCAGGAAGGCTGCATTGTACTGTGCTACCTTTGAGTCGATGACCTGCCAGCCTGCCAGCACAACGATGATCGTAATGAAACTGTTGAGAATGACGAACAACATCGAGATTCCGTCAACACCTAAGTGGTAATTGATGTTGAAACGGGGAATCCACGTCGCGAGTTCGACGAATTGCATGGCAGGTGTCGCTAAATCGAAACGTGTCCATAATGGAATCGTCACCAGCAAGCCAACGATAGCACTGGCTAGGGCCAGCATTCGCGCCAGCGGAGCATTACGGTCTGATCCAGTGGCCAGAACCAGAAGTCCTGCCAGAATCGGAATCCAGATGGCGAGGGAGAGGAGCGGGGTACCTGACATATCGTTCCCAGTCTTTTTGCTAGCTCAGACGCGCCCGACCCACAGGGTCAGCAACGCAAAGACGCCAATAATCATCGTGAAGGCGTAGTGATAAATGTGGCCGGATTGAAACAGGCGAACCATGTTCGCCAGCAAGGCAACAAGGCGCACCGAACCATTGATAATAATGCCGTCGATCAGGCCAACGTCGCCGCCTTTCCACAAACCTTTGCCCAACAGGCGTGCACCGCCCGCAAAAACGGCTTCGTTAAACTTATCGAAGTAGTACTTGTTCTCAAGCAAGATATAAAGCGGTTCGACACGTGCCTTGATTGCGGTAGGAATATCGGGGCGCTTGAGATAGAAGAACCAGGAAAGCACGACGCCCGAGACGGCCAGCCAGAAAACAGTAGTATTCACTGCGTGCATGGCCATCGCTGCCGCGCCATGAAAATGATGCGCTAACTCTTCCATAACTGGGTGCGCTTCGCTATTGACGAAGATGGCACCTTTAAAATAGTCGCCAAACAACATAGGCTCTATTCCGATGTAACCAATAATCACAGAAGGAATGGCGAGCATGACCAGCGGTAAAGTAACGACCCACGGCGTTTCGTGTGGCTTCTGGCCGGGCTCAAGACCGTGGTGTTCCTCGTGAGCATCGGCGGCGTGATGATCATCACTGTGCTCTGCATGATCATCGTCCTTGGTATGCGCAACATTTGTCGCGTGATGCTCCATGCCGAAGCGCTCTTTACCATGAAAAACTAAAAAGTACATACGGAAAGAGTAGAAGGCCGTAACGAAAACGCCGGCCAAAACGGCAAAATAAGCAAAACCGGCACCGGGGATATGCGACATTTGAACGGCTTCTATGATCGAGTCTTTCGAGTAAAAGCCAGCAAAAAACGGAGTACCGATCAGTGCCAGTGAGCCGATCAGCGAAGTAATCCACGTAATCGGCATATATCTGCGCAATCCACCCATATTGCGAATATCTTGCTCGTGATGCATACCGATTATGACCGAACCGGCTGCAAGAAAGAGCAGCGCCTTGAAGAAAGCATGCGTCATCAGGTGGAAAATCGCTACCGAGTAAGCCGAGGCACCCAGTGCAACGGTCATGTAGCCAAGTTGCGACAACGTCGAATAAGCGACAACACGTTTGATGTCATTCTGGATAATGCCGAGGAAGCCCATAAATAGCGCAGTGATGGCCCCAATTACAATAACGAAGGAAAGCGCAGTATCGGAGAGTTCAAACAACGGCGACATGCGCGCCACCATAAAAATACCAGCAGTCACCATAGTTGCCGCATGAATCAGTGCAGAGATTGGCGTAGGGCCTTCCATCGAGTCTGGTAGCCAGACGTGGAGAGGAACTTGCGCCGACTTGCCCATTGCACCAATGAATAGCAGGATGCAGATAGCCGACATTAAAGAAACAGTGGCCCACTCGCGGTCGGCAAACAGTGAAATCGAAATATTGGCCAAAGATGGCGCCTTGGCAAACACTGCAGCGTAATCCAGCGTTCCGCAGTGGGCCAGCACTAGACCGATACCGAGGATAAATCCAAAATCGCCCACCCGGTTAACCAAAAAAGCCTTCATATTGGCAAAAATTGCCGTTGGACGGGTGTACCAGAAACCGATCAAAAGGTAAGAAACCAAGCCAACCGCTTCCCACCCGAAGAAGAGCTGCATGAAATTATTACTCATCACTAGCATCAGCATCGAGAAAGTGAAGAGCGCAATGTAGGAGAAAAAACGATTGTAGCCAGGATCGTCTTGCATATATCCGATGGTATAGATATGTACCATCAGTGAAACGAAAGTGACCACCAACATCATCGTCACCGTGAGCTGATCAATTAGGAAACCCACTTCGAATTTGTAATCGCCACTACTCAGCCACTGATAAACCGGACCGTTGAAGGTATTTCCGGCCATTACATCCTTAAAGATGATGAAAGAAGCCACAAAGGAGATGCCGACACCCAAAATCGTCGCGCTATGCGCCACCCAGCGCGGTATGACTCGACAGAACAGACCAGCGACGATCGCGCCAAGCAGTGGCGCAAGCGGAACCAGCAGGTAGAGTTTTTGCATTTCCATGTTACCCCTTCAGGCTGTCCAGATCATCCACATGGATGGTATTCAGATTGCGGAACAGCACGACCAGTATTGCCAGACCAATAGCCGATTCGGCCGCTGCCACGGTCAGGATGAAGAAAACGAAAATCTGTCCGGCAAGATCGTTCATGTAATGTGAAAAGGCAATGAAATTCATGTTTACCGCGAGCAGCATCAGCTCAATCGCCATCAGGAGAACGATGAGATTCTTCCTATTCAGGAAAATGCCGACGACACCAATCGAAAAGAGAATCGCGCCGAGAATCAAAAAATGGGACAGTGTAAGCAAAGTGCCTCCCTAGTTCCTTCTGTATGTGGCAGTAATGTGCAGCTCCGCCACTTCGTGTTCTTAATGTTGTTAACAATCCGTTGTTCGTCAGTCTCGCTTTTCGGCGGGCATCTGCAGTAGGCGTACTCGATCTTTGGCCTTGACGAAAACCTGTATCGATGGGCTAACCGACATGGTCTTCCTCTTTTCACGCAGGGTCAGTGCGACTGCAGCGACAATGCCGACCAGCAGAATCACCGAAGCCAGTTCAAACGGGTAAACGTAGTCCGTAAACATCAGCCGACCAATAGCCTTAGTGTTGCTCTCAGCCACTTCAGTCTGCGGCACACTAATTTCCAGGATGTCAAAATAACTCCCCCCCAGAATGAGCGCCATCTCCAACACCATGAGCAACGCAATGACCGAACCGAGTGGCAGATAGCTCCAGAATCCCTCACGCAAACGATCGATGTTTATATCGAGCATCATCACGACGAACAAGAAGAGAACCATCACCGCACCTACGTAAACCAATACCAGCGAAACTGCGAGAAACTCGGCTTGGAGTAGCAGCCATACGCCGCTTGCGGTGAAAAAGGCAAGGACAAGAAAAAGCGCAGCGTGAACTGGATTACGCGCTGTGACAACGCGCAAACTGGCGAATACCATGATCGCGGAAAGAAAATAAAAAACGAAGGTCTTGAATTCCATCGGTTAGCCCAGTTACCAGTTAGCGGTATTTTGCGTCAAGTGCGCGGTCTTCAGCGATCTGCGCTTCATAGCGATCGCCATTGGCCAGAAGCATCGGCTTGGTATAATAAAGATCACCACGTTTTTCACCGTGGTACTCGAAAATTCGTGTTTCGACAATGGCATCTACCGGGCAGGCCTCTTCACAAAAACCGCAGAAGATGCACTTAGTAAGGTCGATATCGTAACGAGTCGTACGGCGCGACTGTTGCCCATTCGCATCGTCGCGCAGGCCTGATTCAATGGTAATCGCCATTGCCGGACAAACTGCCTCGCATAGTTTGCACGCAATACAACGCTCTTCGCCGTTCGGATAGCGACGCAGTGCATGCAGGCCACGAAAGCGAAAACTTTGTGGTGTTTTTTCTTCGGGATACTGAACCGTGATCTTGCGCGCAAACATGTAGCGCCCTGTTACTGACATTCCCTTGAACAGCTCTCTCAGAAAGAGACTGTTAAATATTTCTTTCATCGACCCCATGGCTACCCTCTCACTTCCAGATGCTCCAAGGTGACATCATCCAACAAGCAACCACTAACAGCCAGATGAGACACAACGGAATAAACACTTTCCAACCAAGACGCATGATCTGATCATAGCGATAACGGGGAAAGGTAGCGCGAATCCACAGGAAAAAAAACAAAACAGCGGTGATTTTAGCAAACAGCCAAAAAATGCTATCTGGTAGAAAACCTAACGGCGACAACCAACCGCCCAGAAACAGGATCGAGGTCAGCGCCGAAACCAGAATCATGTTTGCGTATTCAGCTAGGAAAAAGACAGCAAAAGCCATCCCGGAATACTCTACATGAAAACCAACGATTTCGGACTCACCCTCGGCCATATCGAAAGGTGCCCGGTTGGTTTCGGCCACCGTGGCAATCAGATAGACGCCAAATATCGGCAATAGCGGTAACCAGTTCCAAGACAAGAACCCCAGTCCTTGCTCAGCAAACATGCCTTGCCCCTGCCCCTTGACAATCTCACCCAGATTTAGGCTGTTTGAAACCATCAGCACAACAACCAGAGCCAAGCCCATGGCAATCTCGTAGGAGATCATCTGTGCGGCAGAGCGCATTCCGCCCAAGAATGCGTACTTGGAGTTCGATGACCAGCCGGAAAGTATGATGCCGTAGACCCCGACCGAGGTAATCGCCATGATGTAGAGCAAACTGGCATTAACGTTGGCCAGTACCAAAGTATCATTGAAGGGAATCACAGCCCAAGCTGCCAATGCGGGAGCAAAGGCGAACATTGGTGCGATCAGGAAGATTCCCTTGTTCGCCCCAGAGGGAATCACGATCTCTTTAAGCAGGAGCTTGACACCATCGGCAATGGGTTGAATCAGCCCCCAAGGTCCGACCCGGTTGGGTCCGATACGTACCTGCATCCAACCAATAACTTTACGCTCCCAAAAGGTCAGATAGGCAACTGCCAAAAGGAGCGGCGCGATAATCAAGACAATTTTGATCAGGACCCAGACCAATGGAAACACTGAGCCAAAAATACCTTGAAGTAGTTCTTGCAGCGCATTCACCATCATGCACGCTCCACGGTAATCGCGCCGAACATATCACCCAGCGCTGCCGTCGAAACATGCGCCGCAGCAATCCGGACACAACCGACCGGAACCGTTTCATCCGTCAAAACAATTAGCATCACCTCTCCCAGTTCCTGCTTGACTCGCACCTGCTCACCTTCACTGAAGTCATACTGCTTCTGGGTAGCTGTATTCATGCGGGCACATGGAATAGCGGCATCGTGCGTTTGTTGCAAGGCAGGCGAACGACGAGATAACGGATCGGCAAAATAAATTGGCACATCGGCGATACGCTGCAGAGCAGGGGCTACTGTAGGCGCTGGAAAAGGAACAATGGAACCAATGCCCAAGCTGCGGATTTCATTATCCAGACCTGAGACAAAAACATCTTCCGTCGAAACCATCTCCTCACGTACCTGCTCGCTACTATCGTACTCAAATCCGGTTAGTGCGAGGACATTACCCAGCACTCGCAGCACTTTCCAGCCAGGACGAGAGTCAGCCAATGGGCGAACAACTCCATTAAAGCTCTGAACACGTCCCTCTGTATTAACGAAGGTGCCTGAAGTTTCTGTAAACGGGGTGATAGGTAGCAATACGTCGGCGTATTCATATGCAGCAGCAGACTTAAATGGAGTTAGAGCAACTACCAAGGCCGCTTGCTTGAGAGAAGCAACCGCCTGGCTGGGGTTATGGCAGTCGATCTCCGGTTCAATTCCATGTAATACATAAGCCTTGCGTGGCTGTGCAAACATTTCATAAGCATTCAGATTACCGGGCAATGCCTTGGCTACATATCCACCAACGCTGTTTGCCGCTTCGCCCATAAAACCAACACTCGCACCGGTTAGTTTAGCTAGCTCAAATGCCAATGCGTGTAATTGTGCGGCCTGAGGATGCTGCTCTACAACATTGCCGAGGAAAATAGCGCGCTTATCACCTTCAAGCAGGCTCACAGCAATCGCCTTGCTACTTGGGCACGGATCGACAGATTCAAGACCGTTAGGGATTTCAGTGCCCGTTTGTAAAGCAACTGCTTTAATTACAGCGGCCAATGCAGAAGGCAGATCGGCTGGAGAAACTGTTACTTGAGCGTGCAGATTGACCAGAGGATCATCGGTAGTAACGGAGACCAAGCTGATTTTATTCCATTTTTTACCCAGTTGACGCAAACGCTGAGCAAACAAGGGGTGGTCCTTGCGAAGAAAGCTGCCAACTACCAGTACAGCATCGAGCTCCTTGATTTCTGAAAGTCTCAGACCGAGCCATGGTATTCCAGCCAGCTTGCCGTCTGACGTAAAATCACGCCGACGAGGACGGAAATCGATACTGGAAGAACCCAAACCATGCGTCAGTTTTTGCAGCAGATACAGCTCTTCCAGCGTTGAGTAAGGCGAGGCAAGTGCCGCAATCGATTCCCCTCCATGATTTGATGCAATATCCTTGAGGGCGTGTGACACATAATCCAAAGCAACGTTCCATTCCACTTCGCGTAGAGCACCGTCGACACGAATCATCGGCTTTGTTAAACGCTCAGAAGAATTAAGAGCTGTGTAAGAGAATCGCTCTTTATCTGATATCCAGCATTCGTTTACATCTTCGTTTTCGCGCGGTAGAACGCGCATCACTGTACCACCTTTGATTTGAACGGTCAGGTTCGCGCCAATGCTGTCGTGTGGGCTGATCGAGCGACGGCGAGAAAGCTCCCAACTTCTAGCAGAATAACGGAACGGCTTCGAGGTAAGCGCACCGACCGGACAGAGGTCTATCATATTGCCCGATAGTTCCGAGTCTACAGTGCGGCCGACAAATGTTTGAATTTCCGAATGCATATTGCGACCGGCCATGCCAAGCTCCATTACGCCGGCAATTTCCTGACCAAAGCGAACACAACGTGTGCAGTGAATACAGCGCGACATCTCCTGCATTGAGATCAGAGAACCTACATCTTTATAGAAAACGACACGCTTTTCTTCCTGGTAGCGCGATGCACCGCCTCCATAGCCAACCGCCAGATCCTGCAACTGACATTCGCCACCCTGATCGCAAATTGGGCAATCAAGCGGGTGGTTGATCAGCAAAAACTCCATCACCCCTTTCTGTGCCTTGACGGCCAGATCGGAATGGGTAAACACCTTCATGCCATTAGTCACTGGCGTCGCACAGGCGGGCAGTGGTTTGGGTGCTTTTTCAACCTGTACCAGACACATACGGCAGTTGGCAGCGATCGAGAGTTTTTTGTGATAGCAGAAATGCGGGATATAGGCGCCTAGCAACTGGGCCGCATCCATGATAGTGCTCCCAGCGGGTACCTGCGCCTGCTTACCATCGATTTCGATTTCTAGCATGTCACTACCTTAAACCGTTGACTTGAAGAAGCCGCTTCCTGCCCGCTGAATATTCGGCGGCACAAGGCACTTTTTATGTTCAATGTGATACAAAAATTCGTCACGGAAATGTTTTATGAAGCTTTGTACCGGCATCGATGCAGCATCGCCAAGAGCGCAAATGGTGCGTCCCATAATATTCGTGGTCACACTATCCAACAGTTCAAGGTCGTCAGCTCGACCCAGTCCGTTCTCGATACGATGCACGATCTTGTACAGCCAGTTCGTACCTTCGCGACAGGGCGTACATTGGCCACAAGATTCCTCATAGTAAAAGAATGAAAGACGTTCAAGCGCATTCACCATGCATGTCGATTCATCCATAACAATCACTGCACCAGATCCCAGCATCGAACCAGCTTTACTGATGGAGTCGTAGTCCAGAGAGCAGTCCATCATGACACTGCCGGGAACCACTGGTGAAGATGAACCACCTGGGATGCAGCCCTTCAGCTTGCGTCCTCCGCGCATCCCCCCCGCCATTTCAAGCAGTGTGGCAAAAGGGGTTCCTAGCGGAACTTCATAGTTACCCGGCTTGTTCACATGCCCCGAGATCGAAAAAAGCTTGGTTCCACCATTGTTCGCCTTCCCGGCTTCGAGGAAGTGCTCGCCACCGAGATTCATGATAAAAGGAATCGAACCAAAGGTTTCCGTGTTGTTGATCGTTGTCGGCTTACCGTAAAGGCCAAAGGATGCAGGAAACGGTGGCTTGAAGCGCGGTTGACCCTTCTTGCCTTCAATCGATTCGAGCAGGGCGGTCTCTTCACCGCAAATGTAGGCACCATAGCCATGGTGTGCAAAAAGATTGAAGTTGAAGCCCGATCCGAGGATGTTATCACCCAGCAGCCCAGCGGCTCTAGCTTGGTCCAGAGCCTCTTCGAAGCGGGTGTAAATATCCCAGACTTCGCCATGAATATAGTTATAGCCGCGCGTCGCACTCATCGCGTAGGCAGCTATAGCCATCCCTTCAATCACCGAATGGGGGTTATAACGCAGGATATCCCTATCTTTGAACGTTCCAGGCTCACCTTCGTCCGAGTTACAGACAACGTATTTATCACCAGGAAAGGAGCGCGGCATAAAACTCCACTTTAGCCCAGTCGGGAAGCCAGCCCCGCCTCTACCTCGCAGAACAGACTTCTTTACTTCGTTGATAACCTGCTCTTGTGGCATCTTCTCGGTGAGAATTTTTCTTAATGCCACATAACCGCCACGCTTTACATAGTCAGCAAACCGCCAAGCATTATCGCCGTCGAGACCGAGGGTAAGCATTGGGTTGATTGCGCCGAGAATCGCCATTATTCGAGATCCGCCAAGAGTTTGTCGATTTGCTCGGGATTCATCCAGCTACACATGCGACGATTATTAACGATCATTACAGGCGCATCGCCACAGGCTCCCATACACTCTCCCTCTTTTAGAGTGATTAAACCATCCGGCGTCGTTTCGTTGTAGCCGATACCCAGTTTCAGCTTCAGATATTCGCCTGCGTCAACGCCACCACTAAGCATACAAGGCAGGTTGGTACATACCGTCAACTTATACTTACCATGCGGTTTGAGGTCATACATGTTGTAAAAGCTGGCTACCTCGTAGGCCGCCATCGGTGACATTCCAAGATAGTTGGCGACAAACTCGATTAACTCGCTGGAAAGCCACCCTTTCTCTTCTTGGGCAATCGCCAGAGCAGCCATTACTGCTGACTGCTTCTGCTCACCCGGATATTTAGTGATTTCGCGATCAATTCTTTTGAGGGAGTCTGTAGTTAGCATCAGCGGTCAATCTCGCCAAAAACAATATCCATTGTACCAACGATTGTCACTACGTCTGCCAACATATGCCCACAGACCATTTCATTCATAGCCGAAAGGTGTACGTAACCCGGGGCTCTGATTTTCAAGCGGTACGGTTTGTTTGCACCGTCGGAAACCGCATAGATTCCGAACTCTCCTTTTGGGTGCTCAACTGCTGCGTAAGCCTCGCCTTCGGGTACGTGAATACCCTCAGTGCATAACTTGAAGTGGTGAATCAACTCTTCCATATTGGACTTCATGCCCTCACGCTTCGGAGCAGCTACTTTGTGGTTATCGGTAATCACAGGACCAGAATTCTTGCGTAGCCAATCGATACACTGCTTGATGATTCGATTCGATTGACGCATTTCTTCCATGCGCACCAAATATCTGTCATAAGAGTCACCGGTTACACCAACAGGTATATCAAAATCTAAACGATCATAAACCTCATAGGGCTGCTTCTTGCGTAGATCCCAAGCTATCCCAGAGCCACGCAACATGGGTCCGGAAAAACCAAGCTGCAATGCGCGCTCAGGAGAGACAATTCCCACATTAACCAACCGCTGCTTCCAGATACGGTTGTCCGTGAGCAGTGTTTCGTATTCATCAAGAAGCTTTGGAAAACGAGTCACAAAGTCTTCAAGGAAGTCAAGTAGCGAACCACCACGCACTTCGTTAGATATCTTTACTTCCGCAGCATTTTTCCATTTCGACTCCCGATACTGTGGCATATGGTCAGGAAGGTCGCGGTATACGCCTCCTGGACGATAATAGGCCGCATGCATGCGAGCACCTGACACCGCCTCGTAAGCATCGACTAAATCTTCTCGCTCACGGAAGGCATAGAGCACCATGGTCATCGCCCCAACATCAAGCCCATGCGTTCCAACCCACAAAAGATGGTTCAGAATACGGGTAATCTCGTCAAACATGACTCGGATATACTGGGCGCGCACTGGAACTTCAATACCGAGCAGTTTCTCGATAGCCAAACAATAACTATGCTCATTACACATCATGGAAACGTAATCGAGACGATCCATGTAAGGCACAGACTGTAGCCAAGTCTTATTTTCAGCCAGTTTCTCAGTAGCACGATGCAATAATCCGATGTGCGGATCTGCACGCACCACAACTTCCCCGTCAAGCTCAAGCACCATGCGCAACACACCGTGCGCAGCGGGATGCTGTGGGCCGAAGTTCAGAGTGTAGTTACTAATCTCAGCCATTATCTATATCCCCGTAGGTCGCCTCGCGAACAATCTGGGGCGTAACCTCACGCGGCTCAATAGTCACTGGCTGATAAATTACGCGCCGCTGATCAGGGTCATAACGCATCTCGACGTAACCAGAAATTGGAAAATCCTTGCGAAACGGATGGCCAATAAAACCGTAGTCAGTAAGAATCCGCCGCAGGTCGTTATGACCAGAAAAAACAATTCCGTACAGATCGAAAGCCTCACGTTCGAACCATTTTACGCTGTTCCAAACTAAGGAAAGAGATGGCACAACCGGAAAATCATTATTAGGAGCATAGCAGCGAACCCGCAAACGCCAGTTATTGCTAATCGACAAAAGATGACTGACCGCAGCATAGCGTTTACCATGCCATACAACGTTTCCATAGGCAGAATAATCAACACCGCATAGGTCGATCAACTCTTCAAAATGAAGCTCCACCTCATCCTTGAGCGTCAGCATTACCCCAAGGTAATCAGCAACATCGACTTCGATGGTTATATCCCCTAACGCATTTTTTTGAAACTTAATGCGTTCTCCGAGATGTTTTTGCAAATTCTGGCTGAGCGTTTCCAGCTTGACAGACATAAAAGAAGATCTCGATAGATTTAGCGGGCAATAGTACTGGTACGACGAATTTTGTTCTGCAGTTGAATTAACCCATAAATCAAAGCTTCTGCAGTTGGAGGACAACCTGGAACGTAGATATCGACGGGCACGATACGATCACAACCGCGAACGACAGCGTATGAGTAGTGATAATAACCACCACCGTTAGCACATGAACCCATGGATATAACCCAGCGCGGCTCAGCCATTTGGTCATAAACTTTGCGCAGGGCTGGCGCCATTTTATTTGTCAGAGTGCCCGCGACTATCATCACATCAGACTGACGCGGACTTGGGCGAAACACAATGCCAAAACGGTCTAAATCGTAGCGCGAGCAGCCAGCGTGAATCATCTCCACCGCACAACAGGCCAACCCAAAAGTCATCGGCCACATTGAACCCGTGCGAACATAGTTAATTATCTTGTCTGCAGTGGTTGCTACAAAACCTTCATGCAGAATACCTTCAATACCCATTACTTACTCCCACTCCAAGGCACCCTTGCTCCACGCATAAACATAGCCAACTAATAGAATTGCAATAAAGACCATCATCTCAACAAAACCAAACCACCTAACTGATTCAGCCTGAACAATTTCCTTGAAAATTGCCGCCCACGGAAGAAGAAAAGCAACCTCGAGGTCAAACAGAATAAAAATTATCGCTAACAAATAGTATCGGACATCGAATTTCATTCTGGCATCTTCAAATGCTTCAAACCCGCACTCATAGGGAGAGAGTTTTTCGCTATCAGGACGACTTGGGCTAACGAGCCATCCAAGAAAAACGGGCATGACACCAAATACGATACCAACTAGAATAAAAACAAGTACCGGGAAATAGTTTTCCACCATGATCCGCTGCGCTAGCTCTTTAGAATTAGATGGGACTGGCAATTTACTGCGCAATCCATTTTTTGATGATTGATATTGACTACGAAATTCGTTATTTTATGGTGTTTACCAGACTGATTCGGATAAATTTTAGGCGTATGATTGGTAAATTAGAAAAATATGAAACACGAAAATTACTTGCTCTCTAATTTTAATCTCTGCGACTACAATTTGTCTTATTTTAAAATCATCGGTTCGTTGCATCTCAAAACTTGGGCTATTGTAGTGTTTCCCCGCACCCGTTGCAACCCTCACGGGTAGCTTGACAACCTGACATGCGGTATATTTAGAACGTTGCTTCCCCTGAAAGTTAGTTTGCCAAGAGTGACCTAAAAATCAGACTTTACGCAACTGAGGTTCCCTCGGAATTTCGTCGGCCAAAGGGCGAGTTTCATGCTACCAGTTTTTCCTGATGCTGCGCTCTGATAGAAACTGAACAGGCGACTTCTAACCGAGGGTCGAATGCTGCCGTTTCCGGTTGTAGAAGACCTCGATGTATTCAAAGGCGGCCGCCTTGATTTCGGCGTGCATTGCATAACGAATACCATGGACCCGCTCGTTCTTGAAACTGTTGAACCCGCTCTCGGTCGGCGCATTATCCCAGCCGTTGCCTTTCCGACTCATCGAGCAGGTCATGCCGTATGACTTGAGCTTCTCCTGAAAGACATGGCGGGCGTACTGGCTGCCCCGGTCGGAGTGGTGCATCAGCCCCGGTGCCGGACGCTTCCTGAGCCAGGCCATGGTCAGCGCATCCGTTACGATGTCCGCCGTCATGCGCGGCTTCAGCGACCCGCCAACAACTTCGCGGTTGAACAGATCGAGCACGATGGCCAGGTAGAGCCAGCCCTCATGGGTCCACAGGTAGGTGATATCCGACGTCC
>CAXNNH010000005.1:0-18689 GCA_964203325.1 Burkholderiales bacterium
CGGAATGTGCGGTCAAGCTGCCCGCCGGACCGGAACGACTGGGGATTTTGCGCGTCGACGGGGTCGATCTGGCTTGGCAAGCGGTTGCCGATGCGGGGGCCATCGTCGAGGAAAGCGGCGCATGGGTCGATGGCTGGCAGATTCTGCACAGTGATCGAAACTGTACGCCAAGCCGCATCGGCAGCGGCTCACTGAGCTTTTTCGTCATCGAACGCGAGGGACGACTGGCTGTTCGCCTGCGTGACCGCGACTGGGCGATGCACCGGCCAGCGCCGGAACTGTGCTATTTCGACTACGCCCCGGCCTGGCGCATTGAGGCCGACTGGCAACCCCTTTTACCACCGCTGAACATGGAAGTACCCAACGTCAGCGGCGAACTGAAAACCGTCGCTGTAACGCATCAAGCCGTTTTCCAGGTGGACGGGCAACGTGTCGCGCTGCTGCCGATGTCGGTTGGCGAGCAGGAGATTTTCTTCGTCTTGCGCGATCGCACGAGCGGTCGGGAAAGCTACGGCGGCGGGCGTTTTTTGAAAGTCCCGGTCGCCGTCAACGGCAAAATCAGCCTCGATTTCAACTTCGCCTACAACCCGCCCTGCGCCTTCACTCCCTTCGCCACCTGCCCGCTACCGCCCCCCGAAAACTGGTTGCCGTTTGCCATCGAAGCTGGCGAGAAAAAGCCCGCCGGTCATTGAGGGGATCTGGGCTACTTCGCCGCTAATATTCAGGCACCTCCCCTACAAGCCGCGCCAGTGCTTGATCTACAAGGTGCCTGCCCGGAGAGCTACTGTTTACGCCACTCTCCAGCCCACACCCTTGCGGATCGTTTATCCATGCGGATCTCCAAGCATGCTACTTTGAAAACCCAATTTTCTGCCGCACGCTAAGGAGACGCTAATTTATTTACTTTTGTCATTCCGAACGTAGTGAAGAATCTTTAAAACGACAACTTAGATTTCTCTTCTTACTCGAAATGACAATTAATCAATGCCTCCCTAAGTAGCCGGTCGACGAGAAGATGCAAAACTCCAAGTCAACAAGTTACCAAGAGGCATCCCGTAATCATCCGGCTTTCTGGGTTGAACTTTGTGTTCTTGGAGACTGGGTGGTGAGGTTTTATCGCGGATCCTCAACATGAGCGGCTACCAGACCCGTGCCAAGCAATGCAAAAAGGCCGGCAATGAACCGGCCTTTTCTTACCCATTTCACGACGACTAAAATCAGGCGAACGGGTGACGCCGCAGGATCGTTTCGGTGCGTTCCGGGCCGGTCGAGATGATGTCGATCGGAATTTCGCAAAGCGCTTCGAGGCGTGCCAGATAGGCTTGTGCTGCCGCCGGCAGCGCTTCGTGCGTGTTGACCCCGACCGTCGATTCACTCCAACCCGGCATGGTTTCGAGTATTGGCTCGCACGCCGCTACATCGTCGGACCCCATAGGCAACAGTTCGACGACTTGGCCGTGCAGCTTATAGCCGGTACAAATTTGCAACTCGGGCAGGCCATCGAGCACGTCGAGCTTGGTGATACACAGTCCGGTCACCCCATTGATCTGGATTGAACGTTTCAGCGCAGGAGCGTCAAACCAGCCACAGCGCCGCTTGCGGCCGGTCACCGTACCAAATTCTTTGCCCTTTTGCGACATTTGATAGCCAGGAACACCTTCTGTCTCGATATCAAGTTCGGTCGGGAAGGGGCCGCCGCCAACGCGCGTGCAGTAGGCTTTGGTAATCCCCAGCACGTAATGCAGCATGCCCGGCCCCACACCTGAGCCGGCCGCCGCTTGACCGGCAACGCAGTTCGACGAGGTGACAAACGGGTAAGTGCCGTGGTCGATATCGAGCAGCGCACCCTGCGCGCCCTCGAACAGAAGATTTTGCCCACTCTTATTCGCGGCATAGAGGGCTGCCGAAACATCGACGACCAGCGGCTTGATGTACTCAGCATCGGCCATCGCCTGAGCCAGTACGGTTTCGTAATCGACCGCTTCGGCCCCCAAATATTGGGTCAGCACAAAGTTGTGATAGTCGAGGTTTTCCTTGAGTTTCTCGGCAAAACGCTCGGGATAAAATAGGTCGTACACTCGCAGCGCGCGACGCGCCACCTTGTCTTCGTAGGTCGGCCCAATCCCCTTGCCGGTGGTACCGATTTTGGTGCCGGCCGACTTGGCACCCTCTCGGGCGCGATCCAGCGCCGAATGGTAGCCAAGGATCAGCGGGCAGCCCGGACTGATCTTCAAGCGCGAACGCACTTCAATGCCGCCGGCTTCCAGTTCCTTGATTTCGGCAATCAGGTGATGGATATCAAGTACCACCCCGTTACCGATGTAACAGTGCACTCCAGCATGCACAATGCCGGAGGGAACCAGATTGAGCTTGTACACCTTCTCGCCAACGACCAGCGTATGGCCGGCATTGTGCCCCCCTTGAAAACGCACGACGCCACCTGCGTGATCGGTTAGCCAGTCAACTATTTTTCCCTTGCCCTCATCACCCCACTGGGTTCCGACCACTACGACATTCTTTGCCATTTTCTGATCAATTCCTAATTGTCATTGTATATTTCGATAATCGGTTAAACGGTAGCTTCGACGATCCACTGCCCACCACGCTCGACAAGTTGTCGGTCGCACAACAGTCCCTCAACCTCCGTCTCACCCGGCAGCAGTTCGACGACTATTTCGCCTTGCACACGCAATGAGGCCATCGCCTCCGTCAAGGCCGAATCGTTCGCGGCATAAGGCGCGACGATTACACTTGCTGGCGGACTTGCCGCTGCCAGGCGGGCAACTTCGCGCAAATCCATTGAAAAACCGGTCGCCGGACGCGAGCGCCCAAACGCCTCGCCCGCGCCGTCGTAGCGACCACCGAGGGCGATTGCGCTGGGGAAGCCCGTGCAGTAGGCGGCGAAGACAACGCCGTTGTGATAGTGATAGCCGCGCAAATCGGACAGATCGAAGGATAGTGGCAATTCGGGCATGGCGGTTTGCAATTGGCGCAAGGTAGTCAGCGCGCCCGTAATTTCAGGCAGCGGTGGCAACTGACGAAGCGCAGCATCCAGTATCTCGGCTCCGCCATAGAGCAACGGCAGGCGAAGAAATGCCGAGCGGTACGGCTCGGAAAATTCAGCACAGCGCTGTTCCAAGCCTGGAATATCCTTGACTTGCAGTAATTGTAAGACAGCAGCTTCTGTTTCGGCCTCTAGGCCGGCAGCACAAGCCAGTGCCCGAAAAACACCGACGTGCCCGAGGTCGATCCTCGAAGACGGTGCCCCCGCCCGGACAAGCGCTGCCGCCATCAGGCGTATCGCTTCAAGATCGGCTTCGACACCTGCGTAACCGTATAACTCCGCACCCAGTTGAATCGGTTCGCGACTCGCCGCCAGCGAAGCCGGTAACGTGTGCAGCACGCTATCGCAATAGCAGAGACGGGTAACGCCCTGTCGATTGAGCAAATGGGCATCGATACGCGCCACCTGCGGCGTCATGTCGGCACGCACCCCCAGCGTACGCCCGGAAAGCTGGTCCACAAGCTGGAAGGTACGCAGCCGGAGATCCTGGCCGGAACCGGTTAGCAAGGAATTAAGGTGCTCCAGAAGAGGCGGCATAACCAGCTCATAGCCACGACCTCGGAATAGATCAAGTACGGCACGGCGTAAGGACTCAATCTGCGTTGCCTCATGCGGTAAAGCATCGGCAATATATTCGGGTAACAACCAGTTCATCTAAAAATCATCAACAAGACCAGGCCGACCAGCATGGAGGTCAAGCCAATAAATCGAATTTGCCCATCGGAAAGCTGCGTTAGCCGCCGGAAAGTTTCGCGCCAGGCGTTGGGCGCAATAAAAGGCACCAAGCCTTCGAGAACCAACATCAGCGCGAAGGCAAGTAACAGGTTATCGCTCATTTGGCCGATTTATCGCCGCTACCCTTGCCGACGCTCTTCATGTATTTAAAGAAGTCCGAATTAGGCTCGACAACGATTACATCGCCTTTGCTCTTGAAACTGTTGCGGTAAGCTTCGAGGCTGCGATAAAAGGCGTAAAACTCGGCATTCTGGTTAAAGGCACCGGCGTAGATAGCTGCGGCCTTGGCATCGCCCTCACCCTTCATTTTTTGGGCGTCGCGGTAGGCTTCGGCAACGATGACTTCACGCTGACGGTCGGCGTCGGCACGAATTTTTTCCGCCTCGGCAGAACCTTCGGAACGTAGCTCGTTGGCCACACGCTTGCGCTCGGCCTCCATGCGACGATAGACCGATTCACTCACTTCGGTCGGCAGATCGACACGCTTGACGCGCACGTCGACGATTTGTACGCCGATCTTTCGTGCGTCGAGATCGGCCTTTTCACGCATGTCTTCCATGACCTTGTCGCGTTCGCCGGACACTACGTCATGAACGGTGCGCTTGCCGAACTCTTCACGCAAACCGGCGTTCACCGTTTGCGAAAGCCGCGTTTTGGCGCGTGCCTCATCGCCAGCGACGGAGATGTAATAAAGCTTGGGATCGACAATGCGCCATTTAACAAAGGAATCAACCAGAACGTTTTTCTTTTCGGAAGTAATAAAACGCTCCGGTTCATTGCTGTCCAGGGTCAAAATGCGCTTTTCAAAGTAGCGCACGTTTTGGATCATTGGCCACTTGAAGTACAAGCCCGGCTCGGCAATTACTTCACGGATTTCTCCGAGTTGAAAAACAACGGCGTGTTGCCTTTGATCGACGGTAAAAATCGTCGCGCCGAGAATGACCAGAAGTGCTGCGACTCCGCCAGCTATAGTGTTGAGTAACGATCTCATCAGCGAGTCTCCCGTTCACGCGAGCGCAAGGCATCGCGCGAACGCACATCAGTCTTATCCACCACCTGTGGTGGTGTTTCGTTCGAAATAGCCGGGGTAGTGCGCACCTGAGCCGGCATTTCGGAACTGCTGCCTACGCTGGCCGGAGAGGACAGCAATGAACCCGACGCCTGCATCAGCTTGTCAAGCGGCAAATAAAGCAGATTGCCCTGCCCTTTCACGTCGACCATCACCTTGCTGGTGCTGGCGTAAATTTGCTGCATGGTTTCGAGGTACATACGACTACGCGTTACTTCAGGCGCTTTAGCGTACTCGGTATTGATTTGCTTGAAGCGGCTAGCATCGCCTTCTGCCGTCGCAATCAAACGCTGCTTGTAGCCATCAGCTTCCTGTAGCAGACGAGCTGAAGTGCCTCGCGCTTTCGGAATCACATCGTTAGCGTAGGCTTGGCCTTCGTTCTTTTGCCGCTCACGATCCTGTCCGGCTTTTACAGCGTCGTCAAACGCGGCTTGCACCTGCTCGGGCGGCTGCGCATTCTGCATCGTAACTTTCGACACCAGAATGCCGGTCTTGTAACGATCCAGAATATCCTGCATCAACTTGGAAGCATTGACTGCAATCTGCTCGCGACCTTCGTAGAGCACGAAGTCCATCTTACTCTTACCGACAATTTCACGAATCGCCGTTTCTGCAACTTGCATCACCGAATCATCAGGATGGCGGTTATTGAAAATATACTCGACCGGATCCTTAAGGATGTACTGAACAGCAAACTGAATGTTAATGATGTTTTCGTCATCGGTCAGCATCAGTGCTTCTTTTAGCACCTTGTTTTTTTCACTGCCCCGGTAACCGATCTCAATCGTGCGTACGCCGGAGATATTAACCAATTCGTGGGACTGGATTGGGTAAGGTAAACGCCAGCGCAGACCCGACTCGGTCGCCTCCTTGAATTTGCCGAACTGCAGTACCAGCCCGCGCTGAGAAGCATCGACAATATAGAAACCACTGGCCATCCAAACAACCAGCACCAAGGCCAGCAGCAGCGTGATACCGCCACCGAGAAACCTGGAATTAAACTGGACGGGCGGACGATTATCGCCGCCATTACCATTATCGCCGCCCTTTTTATTGTTCATAACCCCTGATAAGCGGCGATTAAAGTCGCGCCAGAGTTCTTCGAGGTCGGGAGGACCTTGGTTAGGGCGTTTGCCGCCACTGTTGTCGTTGCCTCGATTGCCCCACTGCGGGTCATTGAGCGACATAAGTACTCCAATGCTAGCGATCATAAGGAAGAACCTGGGTCCAAAACTGTATCCGAAATAGGAATAGAAAAAACTTCATTTGCCGACGACGGCTGGCGCTGATTTCGTACTTTCTCCAACGCCAACTCAGTCAGAGCCTCGCGCAGCAGCGGCAGGCCTGCACCGCTACTGGCGCTAACGCGGACGCGCCGGATCCTACCATATTCATCGCGCTCGACAGAGGGCGGTAAACCGGTCAAATCAAGTTTGTTAAGCACAATAATCTGGGGCACATGTTGAGCACCAATTTCCGTGAGCACCTTGTTAACCTCACTGACCTGCTCGTCGCGCGCCGAACTGGCAGAATCGACAACGTGGAGTAGAACATCGGCTTGGGCCGTAGCTTCCAGCGTGGCATGGAAGGCCGCGACCAGGGAATGTGGCAGATTGCGGATGAAGCCAACAGTATCGGAAATAACAACATTACCTGCTTCGCCCAGCCATAGCTTGCGCGATGTGGTATCCAGCGTTGCAAATAACTGGTTGGCAACATATACGCCAGCGTGGGTCAGCGCATTGAACAGCGTCGATTTACCCGCATTGGTGTAGCCCACCAACGAAACGTTCAGCACCTCGCCACGCGCGCGCGCCTTGCGTTGCACCCCTCGTTGGCGCTCCAGCCGGGATAGTCGTTCCTTGAGCAGCTTGACACGATTGCCTAGCAGGCGACGATCTGTTTCGAGCTGTGTTTCACCCGGACCGCGCAGACCGATGCCACCTTTCTGGCGTTCCAGGTGTGTCCATCCTCGCACCAGACGGGTTGCCAAGTGGTCGAGCTGTGCCAGCTCAACCTGAAGTTTTCCCTCGGAACTCTGCGCACGCTGCGCAAAAATGTCAAGAATCAGGCTGGTACGATCAATCACTCGACACTGCAACAATCGCTCCAAATTACGTTCCTGGGCAGGCGATAACTCGTGATTGAAGATAACCAGATCGGCCTCATGTTCCGCGATCTCGTCTGCAATCTCCTGCACCTTACCTTTGCCAGCAAAAGTTGCCGGATCCGGGCTGCGTCGGTGCCCATAAACCTCGGCACAAAGCGCTGCACCCGCCGACAGAGTTAACAGCCGTACCTCTTCAAGTTGCTCGGGAATATCGTCGTGCCCAAAATCAAGCTGAACGATCAAGGCCCGTTCACCAGCATCGGGGCGCTCAAGCATGCGGGGGTTTTACGAAAAACAGACACATAGCAGGAGAGTCAACCCCATCAGCCAAATTCCAGGAGGATGACTTGAACTCACCATGCTTGCGTTAATACAGTAAAGCAAAGTTGCTGAAAATTCACTCTTCCGTACCAGCATCCTGCTGGAAGTTAACCGGACGCGACGGAACAACGGTAGAAATGGCGTGTTTATAAACCATTTGAGTAACCGTGTTCTTGAGCAGTACAACATACTGATCAAAAGACTCCACTTGCCCCTGCAGCTTGATTCCATTTACTAAGTAAATAGATACAGGGACGTGCTCACGGCGTAGCGTGTTAAGAAACGGGTCTTGTAAAAGTTGCCCTTTATTGCTCATGGTTAGAACTCCATGTTTCGTTGTGTTGGGGATTGGCTAGCATAATTGATTTTTCTCTCGGCTACCATAGCCAGCTCTGGCAAAAAATCGAAATGATCAGGTTTTCGAGGACTTGGTAGGGGTAGATCTTGTCTTGGTTTGTGGCTTGGGCTGCGGCTTTGGTTTGGGCTTGCGTCTATTCTGCTCAGGTGCCTTTCTATCCGCGAACGGGTTAGTCGAAACGTTAAATTGTATGCGCAGAGGCGTTCCCTGCAACTTGAAGACTTCACGGAAGGTGTGTTCAAGGTAGCGCCGATAAGAGTCAGGCACCTTCTCCAAGGCGTTGCCGTGAATGACGATGAGTGGTGGATTCCGTCCTCCCTGGTGGGCGTAACGCAGCTTGGGACGGAAAATGCCGTTGCGTGGAGGCGTTTGCTTGGCAACGGCATCGATCAGGGTTCGTGTTAATTGCGGCGTAGGCAAATCGGCCGTGGCCGCCTTATAAGCCGCATCAACTGAACGAAAGACCTGCTCCAACCCTTGTCCCTTGAGCGCCGAAACGTAGTGAAAATTGGCAAAATCAAGAAATTTCATTTTCGACTCAAGGCCCGTTTTGACCTGCTCACGGATGTAGGGGTCGAGTCCATCCCATTTATTAACGGCCACCACCAATGCCCGCCCTGATTCGGCTACAAAAGCCGCAATATGAGCATCCTGGTCTGAGATATCCTGTCGCGCATCAAGCACCAGGATCACCACATGGGCATCCTCAATCGATTGTAGAGTCTTAATCACCGAAAATTTTTCGATGGTTTCAAAAACCTTACCCTTGCGTCGTAAACCGGCTGTATCGATCAACGTATAGCTTCGATCACCACGCACAAAATCAATATAAATCGAGTCGCGCGTCGTTCCGGGCTGGTCGAAGGCAATCACCCTCTCTTCGCCAAGCAGCGCGTTGACCATCGTGCTTTTGCCAACGTTGGGCCGACCGACAATCGCCACCTTCAGGTCGTCAACCTGATTATCATCTTCCTTCGGTTCAGCATAGGGATCCAGTACCAGCTCAATCAGGCTTCGGACACCTTCACCGTGCGCAGAGGATATTGCATACGGTTCGCCAAGACCCAGTTCGTGAAAATCTGCGACGATAACGCCCCGATTCATCCCCTCCGACTTATTGACGGCGACAAAAGTCTGGCGTTGGGCTTTACGCAGTTTATTAGCAATTTCCTTGTCGAGCGCGGTAATGCCGGTACGCGCATCTACCACGAAAATTATCACATCCGCCTCGGCAATGGCTTGTTCGGCTTGACGAGCCATTTCATGCATGATTCCGTCTTTCGCCAGAGGTTCAAAACCTCCGGTGTCAACCACCAGGAAAGGCTTATCTCCAACTTTGCCGTGCCCATAGTGACGGTCTCGCGTCAGTCCGGGAATGTCGGCAACCAAGGCATCGCGGGTTTTGGTCAGCCGGTTAAACAGAGTCGACTTGCCAACGTTCGGCCGCCCGACTATGACTATAGTAGGCTTCATTGGGCATCGATGGCGTATAGGCCACCGTTACGTGTCTGCACAAGAAAATTGCTGCCCGAAAGCTGCAAAGAGGCCCTCACCGGACTCCCGTCGGTCATCAGACGTGCCGCAAACGAGCCGTCGTCACGATTCAGGAAGTGAACAACACCTTGCACATCTGCAACTGCAATAAGGTCTCTAAAGGGCAATGGAGCCGTTAATCGGCGCATCGAAAGCTTGTCTTGTTTCCAAATACTAGCTCCACTTGCTTTGTCGAGCGCATGAACGGCCCCCTTGTCATCGGAAACATAGACGTATCGCCCATCAATCGACAGACCGGCAACACTTGACATTTCGCGCGCCCAAACCAAATTGCCGTTACCCAAGTCAAAACAGGCTACACGCCCCTGAAACGCGACCGCACAAATATCGCGCCCATCGATCACCGGCACGCTAGTAATGTCCGCCACACGGTCGAGTTCAGTCGTGCCCTTGGGTAAAGCCACTGCACCTTCCCAGAGCTGTGCGCCATTGCTCATGCTAACAGCAATTAGTTTTCCTCCCGGAAAACCAGCAAAAACATACTTATCGGCTAGCACAGGCTCTGCTGTCACGCGCAACGACAAAGCTGGTGTCGCCCGTTGATAAATCCATTTACGCTTTCCATCGGCAACATCGTAGGCTGCCAGGCGGTTGTCGCCACTACGGACGACGACAATTCGCTCATTTACGGCCGGTGCAGCAAGAATTTCGCTAGTCGCCTTCGCTTTCCACAGCAACTTGCCATCTTCGGCGGCAAAGGCTAGCAGATCGCCTTTGGGTGAACCAACAACTACGGTCGAGGCGTCGGCGCCCACTCCGCCAGAGAGCACTTGACCAACATTAATCCGCCACACTTTCTGACCGTTATCAAGGCGAGTGAGATTACCCTCTTTGCTGGCAGCATAGACTGATGATCCGACTACCGCAGGAATAAAAACATGATCGTCGGTCTTGCCAATATTTTCACGCCAGATAATCTGTGCATCGGCTGTTGCCTTTATCGGTTGCAACTCGGCCATTTTCGCTCCAGCAGAGCCGCTGGAAAATGGATTTATCGATTCGAGGGTCGAGCAGCTAGCCAGCAGCAAGGGTATTAGCGTCGACATTAGCGCGAGTGAGGCGCGCCCTTTCATTACTTAATCTCCCCGAGCGATTCGCGCTTCTGCTGAAGCATTTCACGATAAGGACCGTTTGCCTGCTTATCCTGTAGAGAACTTCTTTCCTCTACCGATTTATCCGCCTCGTCCAGCTTGGCGAGTGCGGTCTGATATGCAGCACGCGCCTCAACGACTTTACCTTGGGCCATTAAAATATCACCCCGACTCTCGGCAAAGCGCACAGTAAATTTAGTATTAAAACTGCCATCCAACTGCTTTAACGCTTCGTCGTAAGCCTCTTCGTCGAGCAGCACGGAAGCCAAACGCAAACGCGCCAAGTCACGAAATTCATCCTTTCCGTGCTCAACCACCCAAGCGAGCTGCACCTTGGCCGTTTTCACATCTCCTGCATCGAACATTGCCTTGGCTGAAATCAGCGCTCCCAGAGGTGCATATGTAGTCCCGCCAAACTTCTCCAGTAGTTCGCCACTCGCGGCCTTGATACGCTGAGAATCCTTCTCAAGCACCGACTTCTGCAGAACACCATAAATCATGGAAGCCTGACCCGTCTGATTACGCTGATACCAATTCCACCCCTGCCAAGCGATAACACCGATTGAGGCAGCGGTTAGTATGCCGACCACTAAATTGCCATACTGCTTCCACCAGGCCTTTAGTTCAGCCAGTTGTTCCTGCTCTTCAAGATCATAAGTTGCCATTACTCTTCTTCCCAATCCAATAAGGAATTCATGATTTCATCTGCTATTTTATCGACACCAACTCGCTTTTGTGATTGGAGTTGCGTATCGCCTTGTCTGCCCTGGTCGCGAAGGTGCTTAAGCGTTACTTCACCAGCATTTGCCTCATCATCGCCGATAATGATGGCAAAAGTCGCACCGGAGGCATCTGCCTTCTTCATTTGGGACTTGAAGCTGCCACCACCGCAATTAAACAGAACGTCAATACCTTGATCGCGCAGACCCTCGGCAACTCTGGGGGCCAGGCGCGAAGCAGCATCGCCCTGATAAACCAAATACACGTCAATACCGGCGGGCGCTGGCTCACCGCCCAAGTCGCGAACTAACGCAATCAGGCGTTCAACTCCCATGGCAAAGCCGCAGGCAGGTGCTGGTTTGCCTCCCAGTTGTTGAACCAGCCCATCATAGCGACCACCGGCACAAACCGTACCCTGTGCGCCAAGACGATCTGTCACCCACTCGAAGACCGTCAGATTGTAATAATCAAGCCCCCGCACAAGCCGTGGATTGATTTCGTAAGGAAGCCCTGCGTCGCGCAATACCTGCTGAACACCTTCAAAGTGCGCTAGAGAAGCATCGCCAAGATAACCGATTAATTTTGGCGCATCGACAAGCATCTCCTGCATCGCAGGATTTTTGCTGTCCAGAATGCGCAATGGATTAGAGTGCAAGCGCCGTCTGGCATCCTCGTCGAGCAAGTCTGCACGCTCTTCAAAGTAGGCGATCAAATCTGCACGATGTCGAGCACGTTCGTCCGGCTGGCCCAGTGTATTCAATTGAAGCTTGATTCCATCCAGCCCCAAATCATCCCACAAGCGCGCCCCCATCAAAATCTGCTCTGCATCGATATCGGGGCCTGAAAAGCCCAGTGACTCAACACCGACTTGGTAGAACTGACGATAGCGCCCCTTCTGTGGTCGCTCATGACGGAACATCTGCCCCATGTAATACAAGCGTTGCGGGTGCTGGGCAATCAAGTTGTGTTGAATAACAGCACGCACGCAACCGGCAGTACCTTCCGGTCTCAGAGTCAAAGGCTCGCCGTTCAGACTATCAACAAAGGAGTACATTTCCTTTTCGACAATATCGGTTACCTCTCCGATCGCACGTTTAAAAAGCGGCGTTGGCTCGACAATAGGCAGACGGATGGGCCGGTAACCATAGCTTTTAAGCCATGAGCGCACGGTTTCCTCGAATAGATCCCAGATCTCTGCTTCGCCAGGGAGAATGTCGTTCATTCCGCGCACTGACTGAATTTTTTGACTCATGTTGTGGCAAGCTTTCTCTTGTAGCTACGCGCCACATAGCGGTCGACGATGGCGGTAAATTCTTCTGCTATTTTATTGCCGCGCAAAGTTACGGTCTTAACACCGTCCTCGAAAACGGGCGCCGCAGGAGCTTCGCCAGTCCCCGGCAGACTGATGCCAATATTGGCATGCTTGCTTTCACCGGGACCATTGACTACGCAACCCATTACAGCCAATGTCATGTTTTCAACGCCATCGTATTCGATGCGCCATCGCGGCATATTGTCGCGAACATGCTCCTGAATCGACTGCGCCAGTTCCTGAAAGAAGCTGCTGCTCGTGCGACCGCAGCCGGGACAAGCTACTACCATCGGCGTAAAAGCACGCAACCCCATCGTTTGCAATATTTCCTGCGCAACCAGCACTTCCTGCGTACGTTTACCGCCCGGTTCCGGGGTTAACGAAACGCGGATGGTATCACCAATACCTTCCTGCAACAGCACCGACATCGCAGCCGTCGACGCAACAATACCTTTGGAACCGATACCCGCCTCTGTCAAGCCAAGATGCAGCGGATAATCAGAGCGATGCGACAAATCCCGATAAATGGCAATCAGATCCTGCACACCGGAAACCTTACAAGACAGAAGAATGTGATCGCCTGGCAGTCCCAGTTCCTCGGCCTTAGCGGCAGACTCCAGAGCCGAAGTGACCATCGCCTCGCGCATTACCTCAATGGCTCCCAAAGGTTTGCTACTCTTTGAGTTAGTATCCATAATGCGCGCCAACAAATCCTGATCGAGACTACCCCAATTAACGCCGATCCGCACAGGTTTATCGTACTTGCAAGCTAACTCTATCATCAGCGCAAACTGCTCATCGCGCTTTCTGCCGTAGCCGACATTACCCGGATTGATGCGATATTTGGCCAGCGTACTGGCGCATTCAGGATGATCTGCCAACAAACGGTGTCCGTTGTAATGAAAGTCACCAATCAGCGGCACATCAATGCCCAAACTATCGAGATGTGCGCGTATGGCGGGGACAGCGGCAGCGGCTTCCGGGGTATTGACCGTAATACGCACCAGCTCAGAGCCGGCTTTGGCCAGCTCTGCACACTGAATGGACGTTCTTAAAATATCTGCAGTGTCCGTATTGGTCATCGACTGAACAATGACTGGGGAGCCACTGCCAATGATGACATGACCAACTCTAACGGAGCGTGTTGGCCGGCGTCTTAAGAAACTCATTGTAATCTCACCGGGTGCTCACGAATAACTTTTCGTCATTCAATGTTAAAGCGTGCAACATCTTCTTTGCTGCGCAGGGGCATTTCAATACTCTTTCCCTTGTATTGGACAGTAACGCCTGAAGCATTACCAACGACCAAGGCAAAAGGAGGCTGGCCTTCTATTTCACGTTCGCTGCCAGCAGGGTTTAGTTGGGAGAAAATGACTTGACCGCTGCGGTCGCGAATCTCGACCCAGGACGACCGAGAAAAGCTAAGCTTCAAGCTGCTCACGGATGAGGAGGGAGGATTTGCCGATTGCACCGGTTCTGGCGACGCAGGTAATACTGGCAAAGAGGTTTCGATGTTAGGACTAGCCGTTGCTCCAAGCGGAGCCGCCTGATCAGAAGCTGATGAAGGCGGCAAGGAATCAGAACTCACGGTCTCTGAAACCGTTTGTTTTGGTGGCGGCGCCGACTGACTCAAGCCCGCCAACCTCGACTGCCAAAAATCCTGAGGCACAAAAAAATAAGCCAGCAAGGCCAAGATCAGCAACATTAGGCCAAAAAACATCACGGCTAGATCCCGCCGCTCGACTCGACTTGCCTGAGGCAAGGTAATACTTGTACCACTAGGAACAACATCCAGTTGAGGCGGCGGCATGCGTAGGATATCAAGCTGATCCATCAATGCTTCGCTGCTCAGATTGAGCAAACGAGCATAGTTGCGAATAAACCCTCTGACAATAGTTCCCGGCAGGCTAGACCAATCATCATTCTCTAGGGAGAGAACCTGGTGTACGCTCAGTTTCAGCGCATGCGCAACGTCGGATGCGCTCAAGCCCTTCGCTTCTCGGGCAGTACGTAATTGCTGACCGACACTTGACCCCACTAGGACTTCTGTCGAAATATTGCTCAAATTGTTGATCAATGGATCAGATGTCAGCGATTTGCTTGACGATTCCACCCCGTCACTCTCCGTGGCAGGTAATACGCGATTCTCATCGGTCATTCAAAATGGCCTTTCAGCAGTTCCTGATATTCCGCAGAATCCGGAAATTTTCGCCTTAACTGGTTGGCGTAGTTAGCCTCTGCAGCCCGATCATTTAGACGTCGCTCTATACGCAGCGCCAACCAAAGAACAGCCGCATTCGGATCGGTTTGACGCAGTAATTCAGCCAGCAGGGACTTGGCAACCACCAAGCTGTTGCGTTGGTAGTTGATAGCGGCCAATTGTAGTAAAGCCTGCGGGTTATTACGCGACAGACGCAAAGCCCGATCAAAAAAATCTTCTGCCGCCTTACTCTCCCCCATTTTTTGAGAGCACTGGCCGGCGTTCAGCAAAGCTCGTTCAGGCGTCTGATAAAGAGGGTTCCTGATCGCCCGTTGAAAGTAAGCGATCGACTCCTTCTCTCTGCCGATCTGGCAAAGAAACCAACCATAATTATTATTAACCTCCGGGTCGCCATCGGCCAAGCTCAAGGCACGCTTGAAATCGCTCTCAGCCTGCTCAAGTTCACGCAAATACATGTTAACTAGCCCCCGCACGTTATAGGCTGGCGCATAGGTAGAGTCGGCGTCAAGCGCGATGCGCAGCTCATCAAGGGCAACCGTCATATTGCCATCCTGAAAATAGAGCGACCCCAGCTCAGTATGCAACTTGGCGCGGTTGCGCGGATCGCCAACCGCACCGGAAGCGCTCATTCCCGATGTTGCCTGAACGGCATTTTGGGCCAAAATAGAAGTTGCCGAAGTAGCCGCCAGAAGGATGATGGTCAAAAAGACAACCCTAATAGCCTTGCGAGAAATATCAATCATTGCCTGATCTCTTGAAGACCGATCACCTGACGCTGCTTCTGCGTGCGATGCGTCCGGTCAAGCACTTGGCCGGCCAGTTGGCCACAGGCCGCATCGATATCGTCACCGCGCGTCTTACGCGTCGTGGTAACCACACCAGCCTCCATCAGAATCTCAGCGAAACGGCGAATACGCAACGCAGGTGAGCGGCGATAAGGTGAGCCAGGAAATGGATTGAATGGAATCAGATTCAGTTTACAAGGCACATCGTGCGTTAGCTCAAGCAACTCTTTGGCCTGCGTGTCGGAGTCATTCACACCATCGAGCATTACGTACTCGAAGGTCACAAAATCACGGGGTGCCTTTTCTAGATAGCGCTGACAGGCAGCCATTAAATCACGTAGTGGATATCTACGATTAATCGGTACCAGTTCATCTCGCAAACTATCGTTCGGCGCATGCAAGGAAACGGCCAGGGCCACCGGGCATTCATCGCGTAAACGATCCATCGCCGGCACTAAACCGGAAGTGGATACCGTAACACGCCGCCGCGACAACCCATAAGCGTTGTCGTCGAGCATCAGATGCAAGGCTGTCACCGAATTCTCGAAATTGGCCAGAGGCTCACCCATGCCCATGAGCACAACGTTGCTAATCAGCCGATCTTCTCTTGGAGCGAATCCCAGAGACTGGTTAACCTGCCACAACTGGCCAATGATTTCGCCCACGGTTAAATTACGGTTAAACCCCTGCTTGCCTGTTGAACAAAAAGAGCAGTCGAGAGCACAACCCGCTTGTGTTGAAACACAAAGAGTTCCCCGATTATCCTCTGGGATAAATACGGATTCTATAGCGTTGCCGCCCCCAACATTGAACAAGAATTTGCGCGTACCGTCGTCGGAAAGTTGGTCCGATATAATCTGCGGTGGTAAAACAACTGCCAGTTCCTTGAGCTTTTCTCTGAGGCTTTTGGCAATGTCTGTCATCGCATCGAAATCACTCTGCCCAAAACGATGCATCCAGCGCAGCACTTGCTTGGCGCGAAAAGGCTTCTCGCCGTGTTCGGCGAAAAAGGCTGTCAGGCCGGAAGCATCGAAATCGAGCAAATTGACAGGCATTCGGCAAATCCGATTCGTCTTAACGCCCAGAGTAAATGTTCATCGCCGGAAAAAAGAATGCGATTTCGCCCTTGGCGGTTTCTTCAGCATCCGAACCGTGTACAGCGTTGGCGTCGATGGATTCAGCAAAATCGGCACGAATAGTACCTGGATCAGCTTTTTTCGGGTCGGTAGCCCCCATCAATTCGCGGTTTTTGGCAATTGCGCCTTCGCCTTCCAATACCTGAATCATCACCGGACCAGAAATCATAAAGGAAACGAGATCATTAAAAAAAGGACGTTCTTTGTGCACGCCGTAGAACTGACCCGCTTCCTGTGGCGATAGCCAAACCATCTTCGAAGCGATGACCTTCAGACCGTTCGACTCAAAACGAGAATAAATTTTACCGATGACGTTTTTCGCCACTGCGTCGGGCTTGATAATAGAAAGGGTGCGCTCAATAGCCATAAATTATTTCTCCGCTTAAACAAGGATAAAAAAGACGGTATTCATTAAATACCAAGATAACCGCGCATTCTACCAAGACTCGGTGGCGAATGTCGAAATTGCGACTTCGCAAGGATAGGCGGCAAATTCGCCATCCGACGTTATGGTAGACTTTTGAGGCTCGCTCACGCCTCAACCTTCCTTCATCCTCCCCTCGCTTTCCGCCAAGGCTTCATGCAGCTCACCTTACTCGTCCCCGAACTCGTCTGGCCTGAACCCGACGACTGCCAAACACTGGATACGCTGGCCTGTGGCGCGCTGAATACGCTGATCGCGCGTAGTCGTTTCACGCGCCGTCCGCCGCAATCGCTCGAAGCCACCCTGACCGACGCGTGCGGTTTACCGGCAGGCGCGCCCTACGCGGCCCTTCGCTGCTTCGGCGAGTCAACACCCGCCGTTGACATAACGAACGATGCCTACTGGATCTGCGCCGACCCAGTGCATTTACGCTTTCTCCAGGAACGCTTGATTCTGGCCGACAGCAGTTGCTTAGGTATCGAACTCGACGAGGCGCACGCCATCGCCGACGAGCTTAACCGCCAGTTTTCCGAGATCGGCACCTTCCACGTTGCCAGCGCCGAGCGCTGGTATTTACAGCTTTCCAGCGCCACCGATCTGGGCGAGTTCGACGTACCGCCCCTCTCGGCCATTGCCGGGCGCAGCGTCGAGCGACAATTGCCGGCCACGCCGCAGATGCGCGGGTTGCGCCAATGGCTCAACGAAGCACAAATGGTTTTGCATGGCCACCCGGTCAACGCCGCACGCGACGATAGCGGTCGCATGCCCATCAACAGCTTGTGGTTATGGGGCGGCGGCCGCCTGCCGCAGCAGCTACCCCGTCCGTTTGACAGCCTCTGGAGCGCGCTCCCGCTGGCCGTTGGCCTCGGCCGCGCCGCCGGCATCCCGACTCGCGCTGTGCCGCCCGATGCGGCCACTTTTTTGGCCAGCGTTGGCCGCAGCGCACCCGGCAGCCGACATCTGGTGCTGCTCGAAGACCTGCTCGGGCCGGTGCAGTACGAGAATGGCGACGGCTATCGCAGCGCGCTGCAAAAGCTCGAAAACGACTGGTTCGCACCGCTGCGCCAGGCGCTGACCCGCGGCCCATTGAAACAATTGCGTCTCGAAAGCTCCACTGCTTACGGTGCCCTGTGCTGGCAAAGTACGCCCGTCGAGCAGTGGAAACTGTGGCGCCGCACACAACCGCTCGCCACCGTTGCGCAAAATTTAGCCAAAGTAAATCCAATAAGGGCTTCGGCATGACCCAGCTCCTGACTCGCCCCATCCCACCGCGCAGCGCCTGGCAGCTCGAACAGCAGGGCCTGCACCCGTTGCTCGCCCGCATCTACGCCGCACGCGGCATCCAGACGCGCAGCGAACTCGATTACGCGTTGAAATCGCTGTTACCACCCACCCTGCTGACCCATGCCGACAGTGCGGCCATCCTGCTCGCCGATGCGCTCGAAGCACAGGCCAAAATGCTGATCGTCGCCGATTACGACTGCGATGGTGCGACCGCCTGCGCGGTCGGCCTACGGGCGCTCAGAGCATTCGGCGCCAGTGTCGATTATTTGGTGCCAAACCGTTTCACCTACGGCTACGGGCTATCGCCGGAAATCGTCGACCTGGCGGCGACGATGAATCCGGATTTAATCGTTACTGTCGACAACGGCATCGCCAGCATCGAAGGGGTCGCCCGTGCGCAGGAGCTGGGCATCGCCACATTGATTACCGACCATCACCTGCCGGGCGACGAATTACCGGCCGCCGACTGCATCGTCAATCCGAACCAGCCAGGCTGCGAATTTCC